>CAXQNQ010000087.1:0-10348 GCA_964225135.1 Mesoflavibacter profundi | reverse complement strand
TCTGGTATGCTGAGTTTAGTTCATAGAACGCCAAACTGGGAAATAGAAGTCGTAGATTCAATGGTCTATGCTGAGTCGGGATGGGATAGTTCTGGTAAAAGTATAGAACGAGTTCATTCAGATATTTGGATCCATGCACAAGCACCTGAGTATGCCAGTCCTACTCAGAATAATCAAGATTTTTTTCCTATTCATGGGGAATTAGACCAACCTTTTGAATTGAAGAATACACTATTAAGTAGGAATAATGCATATCTGCATTTAGGATATGATATTTCAAGTCAATCTAAAGAGATAGATATATATTACTGGCCTCTAGGAGGTGCTCAGCCGGTTTTGTTGCAAGGAGCTATCCTATTCAGTGGCAGGGGAGAATATGTTATTGATTCTTTTCAATTGGAACAAATGCGCAGCGGCTTTCATTGTTTGATGTTGGTAGATACCAAGAATAAGGGAGAGCAGTCTAGAATACTTCTACAATTCTTTGTTTATCTTTAAATATGGAATGGCTCAAGAAAAGAATTCAAAGTTTCGCTTTTGCTGTAAAGGGTATCCTCCAATATTTGAAAAGCGGCGTGCATCCCAAGATACATCTTGTAGCTACTCTAATCGTTATAATACTTGGCTTGTACCTTGGGTTGACTTCAATAGAATGGTGTTTGGTGACTATGTGTATAGTGGGTGTTTGGTCTGCGGAGGCTTTTAATACAGCGATTGAACTTTTGGCAGATGTAGTTCAACCTGAGCAGGATGAGCGGATTGGTAAAATAAAAGATATTTCAGCCGCTGGTGTATTATTTTTTGCAATTGGTTCGTTGATTATTGGTGGATTTGTATTTTTGCCAAAGTTAATTGTACTGATACAGTAAATTAGCAGTAAAACTAAACATTAAAATATTATTACGGTGAGTAGTACTTACTACTCCATAAAAGTCTAAAAATGATGAGAAAAGGAATTATTGCAGTATTGTTTTTTGCAGTATTTGGGTGTTCGGTAGCTGTGCAAGCACAGAAAATTGGCTATACCAATTCTGCTGCTATCCTTCAGGAGATGGCAGATTTTAAAGCTGCTCAGACTACTGTAGAAACATATAGAGCTCAATTACAATCTCAATTAGAGAAAAGAGCCACAGATTGGCAAGCTAAAGTTCAGAAGTATCAGCAAGATGCAAATAGTGGTATCCTTACTCCAGTTCAGATGAAAGAACAAGAAGCAGTACTTGGTCAAGAGCAGCAGGCTATTGCTAAGTTAGAGCAAGAGCTGAGTGTTAAGTTAGGAAATAAAGAAGCAGAAGTTCTTCAACCTATCCTTACTAAACTGCAATCAGCTATTGATCAAGTAGGTCAAGAGAATGGATATGATTATATCTTAAATGCGGATGAATTTTCTGGAGGCATCATTCTGTACAAAAAGCCAGGAGATGATGTTACTGCGAAAGTAAAAGCCAAGTTAGGTATGTAATCCTAATCATGTTGTAAAAAAAAAGTCAAGCTCATCGAGCTTGACTTTTTTTATTTTGATACTGGAACATTGAGTTGTCCTTTTTCTACTGATCGTGAAATCACTATCTTTTGAACTTCAGAGGTTCCCTCATAGATCTGCGTGATTTTGGCATCTCTCATGAGTCGTTCTACATGATACTCTTTAACGAAGCCGTAGCCACCATGAATTTGTACCGCTTCAACACTGTGTTTCATAGCTTTGTCTGAAGCAAATAATTTAGCTTGAGAACTGGATAGGTCATAGTTCATACCATTATCTTTCATCCAAGCCGCACGATATACCAGCATTTTAGCAGCCTCATAGTCGGTTGCCATTTTTGCCAGCTTAAATCCTATGGCTTGGTGTTTGATAATTGGTTTTCCAAAGGCTTCGCGTTCCATAGCATAAGCAGCAGAAAGCTCATAGCTTCCTCCTAAAATGCCAAGTGCTTGAGCAGCAATACCAATACGTCCACCTGAAAGTGTTTTCATGGCAAACTTGAACCCGAAACCATCTTCACCTATGCGGTTTGATTTGGGAACAATGACATCGTTATACATAATGGTATGCGTATCTGATGAACGAATACCAAGTTTATCTTCTTTTGCACCAATTACAACGCCCTTTTGGTCTGCTTCGACAATAAGGACGTTGATACCTTTATGGCCTAATTCTGGATTGGTTTGTGCAATCACTAGGTGTAAGCTCGAACTTCCTCCATTGGTAATCCAATTCTTTGTTCCGTTAAGCACATAATGGTCTCCCATATCTACAGCAGTAGTTCGCTGACTAGTCGCATCAGATCCTGCTTCTGGCTCAGATAGGCAGAAAGAACCGATCCATTCTCCCGAAGTAAGCTTAGGTAAATATTTTTCTTTTTGTTCTTCTGTTCCAAAGGCTTCTATTCCCCAACATACTAAGGAATTATTCACAGACATGATTACCGAGGAAGAATTGTCAACTTTAGAAAGTTCTTCCATAGCAAGTACGTAGGACAGGGTGTCCATACCAGATCCCCCATATTTAGGGTCAACCATCATGCCAAGGAATCCTAATTCGCCCATTTGTTTGACCTGTTCAGTGGGGAAAGTCATATTGGTATCTCTTTCTATGACTCCAGGCTTCAATTCGTTCTGAGCAAATTCTCTAGCGGCTTGCTGAACGGCTAGGTGTTCTTCGCTTAATTCAAAAAACATATACTAACGTTTTGTGGGTAATAATTTTGGTTCTATTGTAGTTTATTCAATGCGAATTTAACAAAAGAAATACAATTGATTTAGTTTCAGTGTAAAAGTATCATCATATCTCTAATAAGGTCTGTTTTTTATTCATTTGGATATGTGGACTTAAAGAAATAAGCTTGATACAAGCGAGGATAAGTATAGCTCCCATGATGAGGTAAGAGGAGGCAAAACGTTCGCTCGTTTGGAAGAATGGTAAAGCAAAAGCTGCAATTAGTAAAGACCTGAAAACCAATAAGGATAAAAAGAATACGGCGTTTACTCTTCCGTATAACTGATTAGGGACTGTTTCAAACAGATAGCTTACCCGAAGTATCCTAGTTCCAGCATTTGTTAGACCAAGAATAATCATACTTATAAATAAAAGGCTTGCCGATTGAAAGAAGTACAAGGTGATATAGAAGGAGGCATTAATAAAAGTAAGTATCGCAATATTTAAAGCAGTTTTATTATTCCTAAAAATGTAGCGGATACTTAGTCCTGCACATAATGCTCCTAAGGAATAAAACATTTCAGCAGTGGCGTATGTGTCTCCTTCCATATCTAAATGTAACTTTACATAGCTTGCACACAAATAGAAGGAAACTAACATAACGGTACCAAACAAAAAATAGGAGGACACTCCAAATTGAAAGACCTTTTTGTGTTCTTGTAACCAATTCCAACCAGTCTTAATTCGAGTCCATAGTTTGACGTTTTCAGTTGAACGCGTGGTAAGTGGAATGAATCGGATTCTACTGATGATCAAAAAGGAAATGATATAGGTAATTCCATCCATTAAAAAGATCTCTTGAATGCTCCATGCATTTATTTGAATTGGACTTTTAAAAGGCAGTCCTAAAAATGGGGATTGTCCAAGGTCTACTCCAGAAAGTAATAAGGCCGCGAAAGCACCAGCTAATGCAGCAGCTAATTGGTTAAAGACTTCTAGGTAAGAGCTTATCTTACCGTAATATTTCCGCTCTGTAATCTCCTGCATAAAGGCATACAGATTAGGGAAATGGATATTGTAGATTGAAAAAGTGACTAAGAAGACACTCGCTATCAACCACCAGCTTAATGTCCCTTGATTAATTCCCCAAGATGCAACTCCTAAAACAAAGGCACCAGAAATTCCTGTTAGGACTAAAAAGATGTGTTTACGATTGAATCTATCGACAAGGGTTCCGCTGTAAGGTACCCAGAATAGAGAGATCAATGATGAAATACCATAAACTACACCAAAGCGAGTCATATCTTCATTTTGTGAGAAATGCCATGGTATAGCAATCATACTTATACCTTGAGCAACACCAGAGATAGTGTTTGCCAAAAATAGAAGTACAATTGCTTGAAAGTTTTTCATCAAATTAAATTTGATTTAGACTTCTAGGAAGTCAATCTCTTCCATGATTGATCTGAACGCCACGAATTTATCTTTGAATTTATCTGTGTGGTCTTTTTGGAGTTTCTGGGCAAATTGCGCTTGATATAGGTGCAGATCCTTCATGTTACTGCAACTATATTGGATAGAGAAAGTAATGCCGTCCTCTGTATCCAGTGAAAGCAGTTTAGAGAACCGAGCCCATTGGAATAACCCTGTTGCCAATACATCTGGGATATGTTCAGCTTTCATCCATTTTTCCCACTCTTCTGCCACTTCAGGGAGTATTTTTACGGTTACATTGTATAAAATCATATCCTCGTAATAGACGCTCCTAGCGCATTTAGACGGGTATCAATGTTTTGATAACCTCTATCGATTTGATTAATATTTTTGATGATCGAAGTGCCTTCAGCTGATAGGGCTGCAATTAGTAATGCAACACCTGCACGAATATCTGGGGAGGTCATTTGGATACCTCTTAATGGATATTTTCTATCCAATCCTATAACATTTGCGCGGTGTGGATCACATAAAATGATTTGAGCACCCATATCAATTAACTTATCTACAAAGAATAAGCGACTTTCAAACATTTTTTGGTGAATCAGTACAGATCCTTTGGCTTGTGTAGCCATTACGAGTAGGATACTCATTAAATCGGGCGTAAATCCAGGCCAAGGCGAATCATAAACGGTAAGAATTGATCCATCAATGAAGGTTTGTATTTCATAATGATCTTGAGCTGGGATATGCAGATCATCACCCTTTTCATAAAGTTCTATACCAAACTTTCGGAAGGTATCCGGAATAATTCCAAGTTCTGGAATTTGACAATTTTTGATTGTAATATCGGAGGCAGTCATAGCCGCAAGGCCAATAAATGATCCAATTTCAATCATATCTGGCAGCACACTGTGCTCTGTTCCTCCCAGAGAAGGTACACCAGTGATGTACAATTTATTAGAACCTAATCCTTCTATTTTGGCACCCATTCGAATCAACATCTTACACAATTGCTGTAAATAGGGTTCACAGGCAGCATTATATATAACGGTTTCACCTTTTGCCATAGCTGCAGCCATGACAACATTGGCTGTACCTGTGACGGAAATTTCATCCATTAGAATATAGGTTCCTTGCAGTTGTTCAGACTCTATGAAATATTGATTATTGTCTTTATCGAATCTGAAGTCACCTCCCAACTTTTTTAGTCCACTAAAGTGTGTGTCTAGTCTTCTACGGCCAATTTTATCTCCTCCTGGTTGAGGTAGGTAGGCTTTTCCAAATCGAGTTAGCAATGGTCCGATAAGCATAACAGAACCTCTTATTTTTCTAGCATTTGTGCTGAATGTAGGGGAGTACAGATAATCTAAGTCGAGCTGGTCAGCTTGAAAAGTGTAATCATTAGGACTATGTTCGGTAACCTTTACACCAAGTCCGCGGAGCAGTTCAATTAATCGTTGAATATCAAGAATATTAGGTACATTCTTGATTCGGATTGGATCTGCAGTTAATAATACTGCACAAAGGATTTGAAGGGCTTCATTCTTAGCTCCTTGAGGTGTAATGTCGCCTTTGAGTTTTACTCCACCTTCTACTTTAAAGGAATCTAGACTCATGATTGTTAGTTAACTATTCGATTAATGGTTATATACTTTATAAAAGCATGAGGGAATATAAAATATTATCTGCTATTAGTTGAGCATCATTACATTTAAATGGATGTTCTAGCATAAATAAAAAAGCCATGAATAAATAAGTTCATGGCATAGGATATTTTATCGTTTTCTTTTGTAGGAGCGATTATTCGATTTCCGATAATCTCCTCCATTTGATCTGTTATTTTTGCCAGATCTATTTTGATTATTTCTTTTTCTTCTTTTAGAATTATCGTTGAAAGAAACTTTTGGATTATCGAAGAAGGCGTCGTCAGGTATCGAAAGTCTTCCTTCTGATAATTTTTCAAGGTCTGCCAATATCAATTCATCATTAACATAATGTTCCTTGTTCCAAGTTTTGTAGGCCAATTTCATGTATGAGCCTATAATGTTTATGAATTCATTTTTCGAAGGGCCATCTTCCATTTCGACTGCCTTTTGAATGAGATTCATAATATTAGCCCCGTAATGTTTGAATTTAATATTCTTTACAGGATAGTCTAGGTAAGCTTCTTTTTTTGCAAAATCCTCTGGTGCCTTAAGATGAACACCTTCAGGAAGGTTAATATCTAAATCAAATTCTGAAAGTAGGTAGATATGATTCCAAATCTTTTGAACATAATCATCCAAGTTTTTATTATGCGGATGCATCTGCATGATTAAGTCTGCCACTTTGAACATATAAGCACTACGCATGCCTTTATCTTCAATTTTTCTTCCTTCTTTTATGATATTCTGAATGTTCCTTCCGTATTCCGGAATTACAAGCTTTTCTTTCTGGGAATTGTATTCCATAATAATTATTAAAAATGTACCTCATATTTCGAATAGCAGCACGGCTGTCTTTTTGAAGAGTCATCTATGACAAAAATGAGGGATCTAAATAGATGGGCTTTGAATGAGTTGTGTATAATACTAATACATTTACGCCACATTGTAAAAGTAGTCTTTAAAAGCACAAAAATCAAATTAGTGTCTTAATTAATATACTAAAACAGTGTTTTTATGGAATTGTTATAACTTATTGAATTGAATTTAAGTTAATACCAAGCATTATGATTGATTTGCCCGCTGATTTTTTGGATGAAACAAAACATAAGGATGAACTGATGGCTTATCTAAAGGGGTGGGCTGTTATTGATTCCGAGGGAAAGGAAGTATTATTCAAAAGCTTCCGTTTTAAATCATTTAAGTCCTGTTTAGATTATTTACAAATCATAGGGAAGTATGCTGAACAATGGAATCATCACCCTAAGTGGACGAATCAGTATGCAAAACTAGATGTGGAGTGGACGACTAATGATGTTGGAGGCGTGATAACTATTATGGATATCAAGATGGCTTTTGTCATGGATACTATATTTGAGGATTTTACATTTTGATAATTAAACCTAATTCATTTATATTGGTTGTACATTTTATGAATTATTTACATACATATTATTACGCAGCTTATTCGAATCCCTCTGGGAACCGATAGCTTATGTATATATGATGTATGTAAAAAGCCTCGGTTCTTATGAACCGAGGCTTTTTAATTTTATAGCTATGAAACAATTATATTCAAATTACAACGCCGCTGATTTTTTGGTTTGGAAAACCTTATTTGAGCGTCAAGAAAAGAACTTAAAAGATAAAGCATGTTCCTTGTATTTAGAAAGCTTAAAAGATATGTCTAATGTCTTGCATGCAGATGCTATTCCTAAATTCGAGGAGCTCAATCAATTTTTAGCACCTAGAACAGGCTGGGAAATTGAGGTAGTACCTGGTTTGATACCTGTGGATGAATTTTTTGCTTTAATGGCAAAACGTAAGTTTTGTTCATCTACCTGGTTGAGGAGTATGAAACAATTAGATTACTTGGAAGAGCCTGATATGTTTCATGATATATTTGGGCATGTTCCCTTACTGGTGGATTCTGAATATGCTGATTTGATGCAACGTATAGGAAAATTAGGGGTTCAATTCAAGCACGATGCCCTTATCATTGAGGGACTGGAACGATTTTACTGGTTTACTATCGAATTTGGCTTGATCTTAGAATCAGACAAACGCAACATCTATGGTGCGGGGATTATTTCGTCCTTCGGAGAATCCAAGCACATCTTTGAATCTACTATTCAATGTGATGCATTTGATATAGACCAAATCTTAGATACGGACTTTGATAAAAGTAGTATTCAACAACGATACTACGAGATTTCATCAATGGAAGAGATGCAGCGTGGTTTAGATCGACTGGAAGAAATAGCTAAAGGGCGTAATCGCATAAAAAAAGCTTCCTAACTTAGGAAGCTTTTTTATTTTATTCTACTGTTACAGACTTGGCTAAATTCCTAGGCTGATCTACATTACACCCTCTAATAAGTGCAATGTAATAGCTTAATAATTGAAGTGGAATAACCGTAAGCAAAGGCGTGAACATATCCTCTGTCTTAGGTATCTCAATAGTGTAGTCAGCCATTTTTGTGATTTCTTTTTCTCCTTCAAAAACAATGGCAATAATCATTCCTTTTCTTGCTTTGACTTCTTGAACATTCGATACAATCTTCTCGTAAGAACCCATATTAGTTGCAGTAACAATCACTGGCATATTTTCATCGATCAAAGCGATAGGGCCATGCTTCATTTCTGCTGCTGGATATCCTTCTGCGTGGATATAAGAAATCTCTTTAAGTTTTAATGCTCCTTCAAGTGCAACAGGGAAATTGATACCTCTACCCAAATAAAGGGCATTATTTGCTCCTGCAATTTGCTCTGCAATTAATTTACATTGTTGGTCGCAGGATTTAAGTAGCTTTTCCATTTTTGAAGGAATGTTCTCGAATTCAGCGAGCACCTTAGAGTATTCTGATATGGGCATCATACCCTTCTTGAAAGCTAGGCTAAGAGCCATCATAGTCAATAAAGTGACTTGACCTGTAAAAGCTTTTGTGGAGGCAACACCAATCTCTGGTCCTGCATGAATGTATGAGCCTGCATGAGTAATTCTGGCAATAGAAGAACCAACTACATTTACAATACCATAGGTTAAAGCACCTTTTTCTTTAGCCATTTCTAATGCAGCAAGAGTATCTGCCGTTTCACCAGATTGAGAAATCGCTATAACTACATCATTTTCACTTAAGATAGGATTACGGTATCTAAACTCAGAGGCATATTCGACCTCAACATTTATTCTAGCTAATTCTTCGATCAGGTATTCTGCAATTATTCCTGAATGCCAGGACGTACCACAAGCAACTATAATTAGACGATTTGCGCTAATAATCTTGTTTTCGTATTCGTGAATACCTCCCAATCTTATCCAACCTTCTTCAGCAGAAAGTCTTCCACGCATAGCATCTGCAATGGTTTTAGGTTGCTCATGGATTTCTTTGAGCATGAAATAATCATATCCCCCTTTTTCAATCTCCTCTATTTTGAGGTCTAGTTCTTGAACAAAAGGTGTTTTATCAATATTAGCTATTGTTTTTAAGCTGAATTCTCCCTTATCAGTCAATACAGCTATTTCCTCATTTTTTAAATAAACGACCTGATTGGTATGTTCCACAATAGGGGTTGCATCAGAAGCAATGTAGAATTCATTGTCGCCTATACCAACTACAAGTGGTGATGCTTTCCTAGCTGCTACCAGTTTCCCTGGATCCTTTTTATCCATGACAACTATGGCGAAGGCACCAATAACTTTTGTCAAAGCTATTCGAGTAGCCTCTTCTATACTTAGTTTATCTCTCTTTTGTAATTCTTCAATAAGGTGAACTAATACTTCTGTATCTGTTTCTGTATGAAAGGTGTGGCCTTCGTTGATGAGTGCCTCTTTAAGCGGCGCGTAGTTTTCAATAATACCATTGTGAATGATAGCTAAATCACCGTTGCCAGAATAGTGCGGGTGTGCATTAACATCATCAGGTTTTCCGTGCGTAGCCCACCTCGTATGACCAATTCCAATATGTCCAACTACGGATTGATCACCAATGAATTCCTCTAGATTGGTAACCTTACCTTTCTTTTTGTAAATATTGATTCCCTCGTTATATAATGCTATCCCAGCAGAATCATAACCACGGTATTCCAATCTTTTTAGACCTTTTACGAGAATTGGGTAGGCTTCTTTGGGACCTACATAGGCAACAATACCACACATATGGTTTTATTATTTTGAGTAATACAAATTGATCTTTGCCGGATACTCCGGGTGACCTGGACCACACAGCACAACTCTTCCTGGTCTTTGCGGTCTAGTGAACACTGTTAAGTATAGTTTGTTGGTGAAAACACCATCTCTTAACTTATTCAAGTGAGCAGCAATGTTCATAGTATATCTAACAGGTTCTCCTAGGTACTTAGCGCTATTAAAACCAAATGAATTTTTATCACTTGATACATTGTTTCCTAACGAATATGGAGCTTCAATAGTTTCAGAGCCTCTTATTGGAACTCCACCAAAAATTCCACTTAGGTTTTGTTTTTGGAAAGCGTAAAATGCATCATCTATGATAACTAAGGTGGTGTCTCCATCTTCACTGATTTCCTCTCTGGAGAGTACTAAGTTTGAAACTGGAGGATAAAAGAATTCAGTATCATCTGCGAAGGTATA
>CAXQNQ010000086.1:0-6774 GCA_964225135.1 Mesoflavibacter profundi | reverse complement strand
AAAAATGATCCAGATAAAATAGAAATTGATTTTATAGAATCAAGAGTGTCTGATCACTCTGGTGTGGAGGCTATTCAAAGTTTGATATTAAAATATCAAAAGGCAGGTAAGCAAGTTAGACTGAGTCATTTAAGCCCAGATTGCAAAGCAATCTTAACAAAGGCAAATCCTAAATTCCACAATGTCATTTTAAATGATGTAAATGACCCTAAGTACTATGTGATGATGGATCAATCCAATTTTATATAAAAAAAGGTGAAGCTGAATTGCTTCACCCTTTTTTTATCCAATAATCGCCAGTTTGAAAACTCAATTTTTCTAAAAGACCCTGCTCATAAAAAGCATGTAGTTGTTGTTCTGCCCTAGCTAAACTTACTCCTGTTAACACACAAACTTCTTTTGTAGACAGATTACCCAACAAATCTAATAATTCTAAAATGGAAAAGGCAATAGGCCTTTTTTCAGTAGAGGAGTCTAAGCTCAACACCATAGATTCCAAACATTCATAATCTAAATTGGCCTCTAATTTTAAATACCTTCCAGCTTGATCACACATAAGAACAGTAGGTAACCACTTTACTTCTAAGGATTCTGATATAGACAATTGCACTCTTAATTGATCGGAGGCATACCATTTATAATCATACAAAAACTGCTTTACATCCAAACCTGCAGTTCTAACTTTCTGTGTAAGAACCTCTAGCCTAGATATGTTTTCATTAAAAACAAAAACCCCCTCACTCAATGCTCTCAATAACCGTAATCCTTTAATTGGGCTTTGTTTAAACCCACAAATAACTGCTTTATTGGCAGGAAAAGAAGACCTTAAAGGATTAGAATTCCATAAGGCAACATCAATAGGAACATTATTTTTTAACCCTACTTCTTGCCAATGCCCAAATACATCTGATGGTAACTTAATCCCACCACGATCAAAGTCATTCCAGGAAGGCAATAGGCCACCCATTAAAACGCTCCAATTTATGGCATGGCCATATTCTAGAAACAACTTCAACAATTCACCATTAAAGCTCCAGGCTGTTGAACATATTGGATCTGTGATTAAAACAAACTGAATAATACAGTCCGATTGCTTCAACTTCTCATTAAATGGAAAAATTGGATGAAGCGTATCACTAGATTGGCATACGGACAATTGGTTTATTTGAGAGCAATCAGAGGGCATAAATCATTATTAAATAATAAATATATAAATATTATTAATTAATAATCTGTTATTATCGATACATTTCCTTTGAATATTAAATTGGTAAACTGAGAATCGCCCTATACTTTTTGATATGCTCTTGTTCGAATAGTCTGAATCAAAGTGATCCAAATCCCTATTTGTATCAGTAAGAAAAGTACTCCCTGTAGATGATAGATAGAATCATTCAAGTCCTATTAATAACTGTAACAGGCTCTACGACATAGGATAAAAACACACTTGTTAATGTAACATAGATGACAAATCTGAAGTAATGAAAATTTTTCACAGCAATGGGTGATCTATAACTGAAGTCATTTTTGTTACAAATGAAAACATACTTCAATCCATGAAAACTATCCTATCCATATTAGGTTTGTTCCTAATAATCACCTCTATTTTTGCCCAGCAAAATACCTGGGTTCCTGCCGGACCTTACGGAGTTAATGTAAATAATGGGGCGTATGCTATCCAGTCCCCTATTACACAACTAGCCGGTCATGAAAGTTTCCCGCTATTGCTTGTTGCTGCTACGCAATATGGAGAAATATACAAAAGTCAAGATGGAGGCCAAACGTGGGACAACCTAAGTCTATCCCTAGGAATTTCAAGACCAATAACAGCTCTAGAAATAAGCCCCACTCAACCCAACATAATAATTATGGGTAGTCAATCTAGATTATTCAAATCAATAGATGGTGGTGCATCTTGGTCAACTATCCTTCAAATAGATAACCTTAGAATCAACGAAATATTGATTCATCCCAATAATCAAGATGTAGTGATAAGTACCGCCAAAGGACTCTTTAAGTCAACGAATCAAGGGCAAAATTGGACTAAACTAGATGAAGCCCATTACTTTGATATAGTGCAATCACCAGCCGATCCTAATGTATGTTTTCTTCTAAAAAAAGAGTATAGTTCCACTTCACTTCAGCTCATTCAAAGTGCTGATTTCGGAACTACCTTAACAGAAATTGAAGAAAACTGGGACTCCAATCCCATTTCAGATCACCAGGGTGGAAAGCTGACTACTTCCAAAGAAAATCCAGACCAAATTTTTATTTACCTAATTGGTAATCAAAACACTGGAGACAATAACAATCTAGGTGTATGGCAGTATTCCAATCTTTCAGAAACCTTGACTAGAGTCTATGAAGCAGCCCCATATTCTGATAACCACCACAACCTGTCCAGTTTGAATGCGGCAAGTAATTTTACTAGAGGTATAGAATATTGCAACATCGCTTCCAATCCCCTAAATTCTCAGGAATTATTGGTTGGTTCTATTCATTTATTTAAGTCCAATGATTCGGGTATCACATTCAATAAAAACGAATGGATAGATCAACAAGCACCACCTAATTTCAACCTAAATGTAAGAGATATATTAACCATAGATTCTATAACCTACCTAGCTACTGACGGGGGCATATACAAAAGTAATGACTTCTTTTCAAGCTCTAACTATGAAGTAATAACACAACAAATTCAAAGTATGGCCTGTATAGCTATGGCCCAAGCTTGGCATAAAGACAGAGTTGCCACGGCTGGTATCGGCTTAGGCATGCTTGGTAAGCAATCGTCTTATCCCGATGGAAGCTTTAAATATTTAGGTGGTATAGAAAATAGTTGGATGACATTCAATCTTTACGACGAGCATATCCTTTTTAATCAAGAACTGAATAGCATTGGATTCCCCGATGACATTTCTATTAATTCACCCGTGCATTCTAATCAGTTCAACGTTACACCGAATGCAAGTACTAGACCTATGCAATCAACTAATCTGTGCTACCGCCCCAACAACTACCGTATTGCATTTCTTGGAAGTGAAAATAAATTATTGAGATCTAACAATATGGGTTACCAGTTCCAAACTCAATATACTTTTGACCCAAACTACAGGGTTACTTCCATAGAAATTCCAAGGTATGAAGCAGAGACTATGTATGTCCTCCTTCAACATATTGCTCTCGGATCGAGTCAATTTCAGTTAATGAAAAGTACGGATGGAGGGAATAGCTTTATTAGCTTACCCCTACCAAATGGCCTTACAGATAAAAATATAGGTATAACCCTCGATCATAACACTCCAAATAGGTTGGTTATAGCACAAAACAAACCTAATCCAGCTGGAAGCATCTTTATCACCAATAATGGAGGACAAACCTGGACCAACATCCCAAATCAATTGTTTGCCCAAGAATCGATCAATAGTATGCTGCTACTAAATGGATATAACCAACCTTTGATTATTGCTACAGACAGACAAGTATATCGAGGAGATTTCTTTGGTAATTGGACCACTTTTTCTAATGGACTGCCACTTAACACACAAGGCTCCAATTTGGATTTTTTTTATAAAAAAGGCATACTACGTTTAGCTAGCTATAATAGAGGAATATGGGAAATGCATATGGACGAGTCACAAGCTGCTCCAATTGCCACCCTTTCAGTAAACCGCACAACTTGCACCAGCAGTTGTCTTGAATCAGAACTATTCCATTTCTTTGATTATTCCTTTGTCCATAAAGACCAATACCAAATGGACTGGTATTTTCAAGATGGTGAAATCATCTCAGGTGTGGAGGATTATAAAAAAACAGTTCGTTTCAATTCGTATGGTGATAAGTGGTGCATACTCAATATAGTAGATGATACTGGGGAAATCGTTAGTTCAGATAGTACTATGATAACTATCCATAGTGTTGAATTACCTAATGAACTTGACATCACATTCGAGTCGAATCATAGCAATGTAGGATTAGATGAACTACATAACTTTTATGTTGAAGATCGTATCGTTGATGCCCCAAACCTAAATAACCAAGGGGAAAAGGTATTCTGGATCAATAATAAATTAGTGGCTACAAATAAACCAGCGGTTCTGCCTTTAAACATCAATCTTTCAAGTATGGATAATCCATATTTAGAATTCGATATTGCATATGCTCAATATCCATGCGTAGACGATCTACTTATGGTTTCATTTAAAACCTGTGAAGCAAACCAACCGGAAATCATAGCTGTATTTACAGTGGAAGATATCCTCAGTACGCCTAAACAACAACTCAATTATTTCCCTAAGGTCAATGAATGGAGAAGAATAAGCCTTGCCTTAAATGAACTAGCAGGAAAGGAAAACATATTTATCCAAATGAGGCACCTAAATCTAGATGGGAACAACATGTTCTTAGACAATTTAATGATTTTAAATAAATAGATTTTTGGTTAGTAATTGTAAATTGTATAATCTTTAAAACTCAATTAAAACACTATGAAAAGATTTATTTTACTCCTTTTAATTGGTTTTTCATTTGCATTTACTAATGAAATCCAGGCTCAATCATTCAGCAATGCTGTAGGATTACGTTTAGGTTATCCTGCTTCTGTATCTTATAAACAGTTCATCTCTGAGACAGGTGCTTTTGAGGTTTATGCAGGGACTAGAGGCTATTTTAATTACAGGTGGATGAACATTTCAGCAGCTTATCAAAAGCATGCTCCTCTTGATGATATTGTACCAGGACTAGAATGGTATTGGGGAGTAGGTGCTTCCGCTTTCCTTTATTCTTTTGACAATACCTTTGTTGGTGAAGCTAACAACTTAGGTCTTGGAGCACAAGGATACCTTGGGGTGCAATACAACTTCGAGGATGCGCCAGTTAATGTAACAATGGATTGGGTTCCGACCTTTTTCTTCTCTGGATATATTTCAGGAGCAGGTTGGGGCTATGGATCCTTAGCTGTAAGGTACATTTTGAACTAAACAAAAAAGCGGCTTTCTATTGGAAGGCCGCTTTTTTTATTTATGGCTTAAGCATTAGCCAATTTAGCATTCTTAGCGCGCTTACGCTCATGCTCCTTCAATAAAGTCTTTCTTAATCGAATAGATTCAGGTGTCACCTCAACGTATTCATCCTCTTGAATGTATTCTAAAGCCTCTTCCAGAGTAAATACAATAGGAGGTGCCATCTTTAACTTATCATCCGCACCAGCAGAGCGCATATTAGTCAATTTCTTAGTCTTAGTTAGGTTGATTACCAAGTCACCTTGTCTAGAATTTTCTCCTACAACCTGACCTTCATAAATCTCCTGATTCGGATGAATAAAGAACTTACCTCGATCTTGAAGATTATTGATAGAATAAGGAATTGACTTCCCTTGTTCCATAGAAATTAAAGAACCATTGATACGACCTGGAATTTCTCCTTTATGAGGCTGAAATTCTTTGAATCGGTGGGTCATAATGGCTTCACCTGCAGATATAGTTAATAATTGATTACGCATACCTATAATACCTCTTGACGGGATTTCGAATACCATCTTTGTACGTCCTGCCTTTGGCTCCATAGATAAAAGCATACCTTTTACTCGAGTAACCATTTCCACTGCTTTTCCTGCAATATCCTCTGGCATATCAATATTCAACTCCTCTACAGGCTCATGCACCACACCATCAATCTTCTTCATGATAACCTGTGGTTGTCCAATCTGCAATTCATAGCCCTCTCTACGCATGGTTTCAATCAATACAGCTAAGTGTAAAACCCCACGACCGTATACTTTAAAAGAATCTCCTTTATCCGTTGGTTCAACGCGTAAAGCTAGGTTACGCTCTAACTCCGCATCCAATCGATCCTTTATATGTCTAGAGGTCACAAACTTACCTTCCAACCCAAAGAATGGTGAATCATTAATAGTGAAGGTCATACTCATAGTAGGCTCATCAATCGTGATCGCCGGTAATGCTTCTGGAACCTCTAAATCTGCAATAGTATCACCAATATCAAATCCCTCAATTCCAGTAATCGCACAAATATCACCTGCTTGAACAACATCCACTTCTTTCTTGCCTAAGCCTTCAAAAGCATACAAGCCTTTAACTTGTGATTTCACAATAGAACCATCACGCTTCACTAAACTTACTCGAGTCCCTGGTTTAAGGGTTCCTCTATTTAAACGACCTACAGCAATACGACCTGTATATTTAGAATAATCTAAGGAAGTAATCTGCAATTGCAAGCTACCCTCTTCCACTTTTGGTTCTGGCACATACTCTAGAATCATATCCAATAAATAATGGATATTGTCTGTAGGAGTAGTCCAATCTTCACCCATCCAACCTTGCTTAGCTGAACCATAAGCCGTTGGAAACTCTAATTGCTCTTCATCTGCATCTAGTGCAAACATTAAATCAAAAACCTTCTCATGTACTTCCTCTGGGGTACAATTTTCTTTATCCACCTTATTAATAACTACAATAGGCTTCAAACCTATCTCTAGGGCTTTCTGAAGCACGAAGCGAGTTTGAGGCATTGGACCTTCAAAAGCATCAACCAAAAGAATGACTCCATCAGCCATATTCAATACACGTTCTACTTCTCCTCCAAAGTCACTGTGCCCGGGGGTATCAATGATATTGATCTTAGTCCCTTTGTAATTAATAGACACATTTTTAGAAAGAATAGTAATTCCACGTTCTCTTTCTAAATCATTAGAATCCATGATTAATTCACCAGGATTCTCATGATCCTTAAATAAAGAACCAGCATGCAACATGT
>CAXQNQ010000085.1:0-4187 GCA_964225135.1 Mesoflavibacter profundi | reverse complement strand
ACGGGTAATCTACCAATTAACTCAGGAATTAATCCAAAGGATTTTAAATCCTGATGCGTAACATATTGAAGTAAATTATCGATTTGAATATCTTCTTTACTATGGGAGTTGAATCCTATAACTTGAGTATTGATTCTCCGACCAATATTCTTTTCTATACCATCAAAAGCTCCACCACAGATGAACAAAATATTCTTGGTATTGACCTTGATTAACTTTTGCTCTGGGTGTTTTCTTCCTCCCTGAGGGGGCACGTTTACTTCAGTACCCTCAAGCATTTTTAGCATAGCTTGTTGAACACCTTCCCCCGAAACATCTCGCGTGATGGATGGGTTATCAGACTTTCTAGCAATTTTATCGATTTCATCGATATACACGATGCCACGTTCAGCTGCTTCTACGTTATAATCGCAAACTTGTAATAATCTACTCAAAATACTTTCAACGTCCTCACCTACATATCCTGCTTCTGTGAACACGGTAGCATCCACAATGGAGAAAGGTACATCTAGGAAAGAAGCTATGGTTTTAGCCATAAGTGTTTTTCCAGTACCCGTCTGACCTACAAATAGGATATTTGACTTTTCAATTTCGACTTGATTGTTGTTTAGGGTATTTTGAGCTAATCTTTTATAATGATTATATACTGCAACGGATAAGTATTTCTTAGCCTCATCTTGACCGATTACATAAGTATCTAAATGTTCTTTGATGTTCAAAGGAGTTAGATGCTCAGGTAAGTCAAATTGACCTTTATTTTTTGATTTACTAGATGTTGATTTGGCATGTACTTCCTCATCTACGATTAAAGAAGCTTGGTCCACACAAGATTCACAGATGTATCCATCTACGCCTGCGATCAATAGCGAAACTTCTGATTTATGCCTGCCGCAAAAGGAGCAATTATTACCGTCTTTTTTTGCCATTACAATTTGTTTCTGTAGGCGGAATCAACCGCCATTATTTGCCTTTATTCTTGTCTAATACTTCATCTATAAGGCCATAATCTAAGGCTTCTTGACCTACCATCCAATTATCACGTTCGCAATCTTCTGCAATCTTGTCATAAGCTTGGCCAGTGTGATTGGAAAGTATATCATACAATTCTTTTTGCATTTGCTTGATCAATTTGTAAGATATTTCCATATCTGTAACTTGACCTTGCATACCACCAAGTGGTTGGTGAATCATCACTCTAGAGTGCTTTAAGCAAGCTCTTTTTCCTTTGGTACCTGCACAAAGCAATACGGCACCCATCGATGCTGCAAGACCAGTACAAATGGTACTAATATCTGGTGACACATATTGCATCGTATCATAAATACCTAGTCCCGCAATAACAGACCCCCCAGGAGAATTAATAAACATCGTAATATCTCGTTTCGGATCTGTTGATTCAAGGAATAAAAGTTGTGCCTGAATGATATTTGCTACCTCTTCATTTACACCAGTTCCCATGAAGATGATACGATCCATCATCAATCTAGAGAATACATCTAATTGTGTAGCATTGAGCTGTCTTTCTTCAATGATATATGGAGTAAGATTCGTAGGATTCACAAATGTATTTCCATTCACATGCTTCTGGTAATCATTAAGTGTATTACCATTAACACCTGCATGTTTTGTAGCAAAATTTTCAAAAGCTGATTTCTTAAACATAAGAAGGATGTTGTTATTTGAGATTTAATATTTAACTAATGTACCCTAATATAAGGTATATAGGCAAACAAACAGCATACAAACTTAGTTGCATGCTGTTTTATCTCTTAACGTTCTAAAACGTCGAATTATTGATTTTTCTCGTTTCGCCCCTGTACTAGTGCACGGAATTCTTCGATGGAGATCTTCTTGTCTTTTAATTTGACACTTGCGCCAATTTGATCAAAAAGTTTCTTCGTTGCTATCTCGTGATAGGTATTATTCACCTGTTTTTGATCAGCCATTAGGCGATCTACTGTTGAAGCAATGAACTCTGGATTGTCCATCCCTTGAAGGTATTGGCGAACTTGATTAGCCATAGACTCACGGATTTCAGCCTCTTCTACCTTAACCTCAAATTGCTCCTCTAGCTTCTCGCGAATCAAAGACCATTTTACGCTTATAGCATATTGCGGATATTCTTCCTCTACTTTTTCTATGGTGTTCTTTTCATCTGTAAATACTAACCACTTTTTAAGAAAAGCATCTGGAAGGTCGAAGCTATTTTGCTCCATTAAAGCATCTTGAATATCTCTGTGGAGTAGGTTGTTAGTTTGCTCAGCATAGAATTTGCCAATTTCAGTCTTGATAAAGTCTTTTGCCTCATCTAGAGAATTAACCCTTCCTTCACCAAAGTTTTTATCAAAAAATTCTTGATTGAATTCTGCTGGAACCAAGCGGGTAACCTCTGTGATTTTTCCTTCGAAATCAGGATTGATTTCTAGATCCATTTGATCTTCCTCTAGGTTCAATAGATATTTCTTGATATACTTTTCATCTGGATTACCAGTTTCTAAGTTGTTCACGTTGAAACGAATCGTATCTCCAGCTTTTTTACCTAAAATTTCTTTCTTAGCATCATCCGTTAAGCGATCAGCTAAAAGTGAAATATGGGTTTGATGCCCATCTGACTTTGGTGCATCACCTTCAAGCTCAACCGCCTCAATTTTGATCATATCATTTTCAACGATTGCCTCTTCAGTGGTATTACGATCACCATGTCTTTTGGTAGCAGTATCCAACTCTTCCATTACAGTTGCGTCATCTACCTCTACAACATAGTGGTCGAATGAATTACCCTCGCCAATTCCTTTTAGCTCAAACTGAGGTGCTTGACCAATTTCAAAGGTAAAGGTGAAATCTTTAAGATCATTGGCATCAAAAACAACTTCTGCCTGATCATCAGATGGGATAGGTTGTCCTACGAAATCTTTTTGGTGTTCCGTTAAGAATGTTACCAAATGATCTTGCATCTGCTTATTTACTAGATCGACCAACAAAGCTTGACCAAAGTTTTTCTTGATATAGCCCATTGGAACTTTACCTTTTCTAAAACCTTTTACCTGCGCTTGGCCTTGATATTTTTTAAGCTCCTTTTGAAAGGATGCTTGATATTCATCTTTAGCTACATTAACTGTTAACGTTGTTGTTAAATTGTCAACGTTTTCTCTTACAACTTTTGACATAATAATATCTAGTGTATTTATTAATCTAAACTATTCAATTCAGGGTAACTGGTGGGAGAGATACTTAGGTCAGTAATACTCTCTTGACCAGAAGTACATAGTAGTGAAATATCAATGTTTCAAAGTAGTGTAAACAAAAAAATCCCCATTTGGGGATTTGTGCGGGTGGAGGGACTCGAACCCCCACGCCGTGAAGCACTAGATCCTAAGTCTAGCGTGTCTACCAATTTCACCACACCCGCTGCTGTTAAGCATAATGCCTTTCTCAAAAGGCGATGCAAATATAGATTAAAAAATTATTCCACGAAACAATTTTTAGCTTTTTTTGAAAAAAATTACCCTAAGCTTTTTAGTGGTAAATAGCGGTCTGTTTCATTGGTTTTTTATGATTATATTGCACCTTGTATATTTAATTGAAAAGTTAAGGCGTTTAGTAAGTATAGCTTGTTTTTACCCAGGCAATATTAATCTGAATTTCAACGGTATTCATGGCAGAAGTACTTAGCATACACGGAGAAGAAAAGAAGCTCATTCAAAGAGCATATAGGCAGTTGCTTAAAACGATGGATTCTAAGCTGGAAGGAGATGATTCTAAGAATCTTAGGCTTGCCTATGAAATGGCTGTAGATGCACACAGTAAGCAACGTCGAAAGTCTGGTGAACCCTATATTCTGCATCCAATTGAGGTAGCTCGTATCTGTAGCGAAGAGATAGGACTAGGGCCAACAGCTGTGATTTGTGCATTATTACACGATGTGGTAGAGGATACTCCTGTTACATTGGATGAAATTACAGAAAAATTCGGCGAGCGAATTGGAAAGATTGTGGATGGATTGACTAAACTCGATGGCTCTTACGATTCAGGCAGTCCACAAGCAGAAAACTTCAAGAAAGTATTAAGTACGCTGGTAGAAGATGTTCGAGTTGTTTTGATTAAAATGGCAGATCGTCTGCACAATATGCGGACGCTTGGTGCCATGCCAAGACACAAGCAATTGAAGATAGCAGCTGAAACGACCT
>CAXQNQ010000084.1:0-9665 GCA_964225135.1 Mesoflavibacter profundi | reverse complement strand
GTAATAGATCCATCGAAATCATCACTAAGGATAGCATCGCGAGATTCATCAGAAAGGTCTAAGAAATTAGAACCTACACCTGCACCATCTAAACGAGTAACAATAGCTCCATCGCCATAATTAGAGTTAAGTGTTTGATCAACGATTGGACGTGGTATAGCAGTAAAAGGTGCACCACCTCTACGACCAATAATAAATGGTCTTCTCTGTCCTTCTCCTAAATCTTCATCAAACTCCTCGTAATTATTGTAACCATAAGCAACAACTTTATAGTAGTACTTGGTATGATTGATTAATCGAGTATCGTTTCCTGATCCAAAGGCATCATTCGTCAACTTAAAGGTGTGTCTAACGCCTTCATTATTTCCTTCTACCTCCAGGGTAGGGAACCATACTTCATCCGTAGTTCCATCCGGATAAGAAATAGATTCAGAGCTCCAATTGTAAATAGAAGATACTCCATTCTTAACATCCATTTGTAGCACCAAACGAGCCTTTTCCGGATCACTAAGATCTGCAACGTCATTTGGAGAAGGAATCTGATAGACTAGATAACCCTCAAATCGGTATGTTGGATCAATTCCAGGAATAACAGGAGCTGTTGGATCATCCTCTGCATAAGCTTCAAATGCATTGTTTGAAGTTAATTCATCATTAGTTAGAATCATTACTAGTTCTCTATCCAATTCAACTAGATCCACATCTGGTGCATCTGGTCCATCAAGGATATCGAAACAACTATCAAATAAACCTTGTGCAAAGTCATCCGCTTTAAAGAAACGATTCAAATCTGGACATGGGTAATCCATGTCTGGAACCCAAACTACCCCTACAATAAGTTCATTCACAGCTCCAGGCAATAATTTAAATGGCCCAGAAGCTTGAAGTTGACGTCTATCATAGTTAGAAGGTAGTGTTTCGGTACACATAGACCATCCATCATTATTAGTTGGCTCATCTACGAATACATAATTTACTTGATCACCACCTGTTTGGTATCCGTCTCCACCAAATTGG
This sequence comes from Mesoflavibacter profundi, assembly GCA_964225135.1. GTDB lineage: Bacteria > Bacteroidota > Bacteroidia > Chitinophagales > Saprospiraceae > AM-2324. The sequence continues at coordinate 8,648 of CAXQNQ010000084.1, read as the reverse complement.
ATAGGCGTGCCATCTCTCCAAGAACCTGATAAGTAATTGTAGTACTCGAAATCTTGGTTTGGATCCGTTGTTCCTTGTGGAGGTGAACCAACACCACCATTATTATACACTGCGAAAGAAGACATACCTAATTCCTCTTCATCAATGATATTATCATCATCATCAAAAATAGGCTTCAAAGGTCCTCTAAAGTAATCGATACCAATCATCGGCACTTCTGCACCATATGTTGGAACACCACCATCACAAGTTGTACCATTGGTACCATCTAATTCATCCGCATTATAAGCGTAACCTAAAGAACGAACCGTATCACAACCAATGTAATCATCTGTATAACAACCAAGATCAATATCTGCCCACATAGCATAGAAGGTAGAATCAATTTCATCAATTGCACGATTAATTAATCGGTATGCCTGGAATGTCATGTCATTAATCTGATCATTTGTACCATAAGCAAATGACTGAACTTGAATCTCCATTTGAATCGCATCACCATTTGTCTCAGAGTGAATACCACCATTATCATTGTAAATCCAATAGATCATTTGATCTGGATATTGAGGCTCTTCACATCCCCTTACTCGGATAATTGGATAATCTCCATTCAGAGGCTCGTAAGCACCATCTGCATCTGCATCATAATAATATGCTAATCCCTGCTCATTATCAGGAAGTGCAAATCCATAGTAAGATGCAAAGTATTGATTACCTTTTGCAGGCCAGTATTTAACCCCAAAAGGGATTTGGTCTGGTTCATAAGGATCACCACTTACAGTAGCTGCTGCATACAAAGCCAGGTGGTCATCAATTTCTGATGCATAGACCTCAAAGAATCTATCCCAGTCTTCACAACGCTCTTTGTTCGTTGTTCCATCTGCATCATTCAATGGACCATTGTAAAAATCCGTATCTCCTGAAGCAGACCCATAGGTTTGTGCTGCTAGCTTTAGATTCTGACCTGAGTCAAATCCCCCTAGCCATACACCCCCTGCGAAGATAGAGGAAACCTCTACTTCACCAGCTGCAACTGCAGGAACGACATATTTACCGTCTCCAGTACCGTCCCACCAGTTGTCACCACCAGTTCTAAGACGCGCTCGGACGTTATTTATCTTACCTTGAGTCAGGCGGTTAACCCCCTGGTCAATTTGAGCTTTCGGCTTTAAACACTCCTCCTGTGCCTGTAATCCCGTAAGGAACAGTCCCATGAAAAGCGCAGATAGCCAATATTTATGTTTCATCATTTTTTACTTTTTTTCAATTAGAATGAGAATATTGTTCCAATAAAGAATCTTCTCGGTTGTGAGAATAAGTTTGGATTCAACATTCTCCAATTGTATGCTGAAATATATCTTTCCTGCGTTAGAGTAGGATCACTATCAATAGCAGTCAACTGAGACTGACCATTAGCTGATACTAGGAATCCATCATCATCTGCTACACCAGTAGCTGAATAAACATTCAATACATTGAATCTATTCAAGATATTAGATACACGCATATATACTTGGAAATTCAAACTAGATCCATTCTCACGCTCGATAGAGAAGTTTTTCATTATTCTAGAGTCCAATTGGAAAGTCCATGGCTTTCTAGCACCATTGATTGAACCTAAAGTAAATGTTCCTCCACGTTCTACTGGTACTAATTTCTTAGTATAAGGTCTTCCAGATACCGCATTCATCTGAAGGTTCACACCTGCATTTGCAAAGATATCTCTACCAAATAATGTAGGACCGTTATACTTTTTACCTGAACCATAAGAATAATCTAAATTCAATCCGAATCTGTGACGCTCGTCAAAGTTAAGCGGGTAAAGAGAACGTTGAACGCCTCTGAACGCTAGACCACGAGTAGAGTTAGCATCTGATCCAGTACCATCAGCAAACTGTAAAGTATAGGATAACTGCATTTGGATATTCTTCGTACGACGAAGATCGTAGTAGAAGGTAAATCCTTTAGTAGTACCAAAGTCTAAGTTATCATAAGTAGTGTACTGTCCAAGAACCGCAACTTGAGTCAACAATCTAGATTGAATCATGTCTCTCAACTCTCTATAGTATGCAGACATCTTAATAGATGATCTATCATTCAACTTTTGTTGGAAACCAATCTCGTAATCAATAGTACGCTCAGGTCTCAAGTTTGGATTGTTAAATACTGTTCCACCTTCATAGAATAAATAGTAGTTCAACGGCGTCAAAATATTGTTTGATGCTGGACGCTGAACCATCACATCATAGTGCGCATAGAAGTTTGCCACGTCTGAAATAGCAAAAGAGAATGCTAGACGAGGGGAGAAGTTCACCTGTGGAACATAATCCTCAAAAGCAGTCGATGGATCGAAATCTTCAGATGTAATTCTTACATCAGGATTCGTATACATCGGTTGTACCGTTTGACCACCATAGATTTGAGCACCAGTACTTTCAGTACCATTTGCTGTAAACCAGGTATCTCCATTTCTATATGCTACAACTTGAGGTTGCTCTAGGTTGGTTACATAAACTTTCGCCTCATCACCAACAGTAGAAGGTGCCTCACCACCAAATGCTGCATGGTAATCAGAAGCAGTATAAACTTCTTCCAACACATATAGATCTTTAGCCACTTTAGTATTGGCATCGAAGCGATCCATACGAAGTCCGAAGCTGAAGTATATATCTTCAATATTAAATTTATCCTCTACAAAGAATGCAAAGTAGTTTGGCGTATATGCTGGAACATCAAATGTTCTCAAACCATCATCATCACGACTAGTAAAGAAGTCATCAAAGGTTGTCGTAATCTTATTGCCTAAATAATCGTATCCTCTATATCCTAGGATTCCTTCAGTTGTTAACTCTGACGAAGAGAACATGTCTAGACTCAACTGATCCGGCGTATATCCATGAACATTTACATATTCATTCAATGAAATTCCAAATGCATCTCTGATCTTTCTATAGAACGAGTTACCCGGTAGATCAATAGTTGCCTTGTCATACAGAGGAATCAATTCACCTGTCGGTGCAAATAAAGTATCGCCAACAATCATTGATGTATCCACACCGATGATATTTCTATTCACCTGCTGCTCAGCGATCTGCCACAAACGAACTGGTGCAATACTCCAAGAACGACTTGTTCTTTGCTCATACATCGCACCGAACTTAACATTATGTCTGTTCGCTGTATTGTTCTTAGGAACAATTTGGAAAGATACATTAGCCTGTGCAGTGATACGATCGCTCTCACTTTTCGCATAACTATTATAAATAGCACCAACATTATTATGTAGTCCATTGAAAGTACTGATGATAGGCTGGCTTAAGAAATTACCATTTCTGATCAAATATTGAGACTCAATAGCTCCATCTGTCAAATCCGCATTATAATTCTCATATACTGGGTTAATACCCATAGGAGTGTAACCTGTCAATACTTGTGAGAATCCTCTATGCTCCACAAAGAATGGATAAATACTAGGATCTTCACGATCAAACGGTTGACCAATAGCCGGATTAAATGAATAATCAAACTGACCTACATAACCGTAATCAAATAGACGATCCTCGTGTCTAGCATCATAAGTGAAATTATTGGAACGCTCAAAACCACCTTGAAGGATATAAGTAATGTTTTGAACGATACTATTATTTTCAGCTCCAGCAGTATAATCCGATTGACCAAGTCTGTGTCTGAAACGGAAGTTTACTCTGTAGTTCTGGAAATCCTGCATTGGATTGTTGTGGGAGTTCATCAATGTCCAACCGCCACTTCCTCCACCTGGAAGGAATCTTCTATTGTTTACACGATAAGATCCTGAAGCCGTAACATCGATCGCTTTCGAAATTCTCCAATCTACCTTACCTGTGTAGAACATATCTCTTACCCCTGAATTAGGATTGTAATCTAATTCTACAATATCCTCATTACTTACGAAGTTACCATTTTGACGTAGGATACCTCCGTAGTAATCAACTGGATTAGCTTCTAATTCAGCTAAAACATCATCCTTAAGCACTTGATATACACCCTGTGGTGGATCAGAATCATCTTGAGCTCTGTACTGACCTGAAACACGGAATCCAAGAACAGATTTGCCATCTTTCTTTAATAACGGTCCAGCAAAACTTGCAGCTGCCAGATTATAGTTATAGTTATCAAAAATGGTAGTAGTTTCCACATCTAATGAACCAGAATAGTACTCCTGAGGTCCTTTAGTAATAATAGAGATAATACCACCCGTTACGTCACCATACTGAGCAGAGATACCACCTGTTAATACTTGGATTTGTTCATATTCCGTCTGTGGAGGTAATGAACCACTCACTCTAATACCATCTACATAGTAATCTGTTGCATTCGAACGAGATCCTTTTACGTTCACATTTCCATCTACAGAAGCTACACCAGCTACTGTGGAGATAATACTCCCAATACTTTTACCTGGCAAATTGGCAATCTCCTCTGCAGTTACCGTCTTACCACCTGTTGTGTTATCTACTTCAATAAGCGGAACCTTATAGCCCACTACTTCAAATTCTTCTAACACCTCAGAATCTGGTCTCAACTCTACATCAAGCTTTACCACTCTGTTGTCATAAATAATTACTCCCTCTGTTCTATTTGAAGCAAAACCAATGTAAGTGATCTCTACATCGTATGTACCTGCATCCAAGTTGGGAATGGAATAGTTTCCGTCAAAGTCAGTGACACCCCCAGTAATCTGGACTCCACCTCTTTTGACCAATACTGTTGCACCAATGGCGCCTAACCCGGATTCCTTCTCTGTTACCTTTCCTTGGAGTGTTCCTTGAGCCGATAACCCAACGGAACTAAATATCAGAAAAGACAGGGTCATAAGTAAATAACGTACCATATAGTCTTTTTTAAGTAGTTACAATAATCTAATTCGAGTTTTTATCTAACACACAATATTAACCAAATGCCTTCGCTTTACAAAGAATATTAAGGCTAAGGAAAATCGTAATGCTCAAAAATATCTTTCGGATATAAAGTCTATTTACATATATAATCCTGACAAAAGACATTTTCACCTTTTGCAAATTAGGAAAAGTCGAAGTAGTAATTGATTATTTAATCAGAATAATCAAGGTTTCTAATACTTGATTATTCAATGTAAAATATTAAAAAACAATGACTTGAGCATTATAAAATCCATTCTTATTCAATCCCAAATACGAGTCAATCAAAAAAATAATGTTTAAAAAATATTGGGATGCTTAACTTGTACACAAATTGAATATGCTCATTAAAAGGTGCACTAACTTATGAAAATATATTTTTACCTATTAATTACAATAAGCCTTCCATTCCTATTTCTTGGGTTTGGATGCACATCCACCCCATCGAATTCCACAAATAAATTAAGCGGCACCTTATCTATTAGGTACTTAAACAAGGGTCAAATCATTAGAGCTAATGCTAAATTATTTATTACTGATTCTACTAGTCAAACCCCATATGCATCAACAAAAGACATGCTATTTAATGACCAAGTAATGAGTGGCAAATGGACTTCTGAGGACACATATACCTATCAATTTGAAGCCAATCGTCCTTATGAATCTTCTGCGGCATTTAATTTTTATGATCCATGGCATCAAGCAAAAACAGTGGAACTAGTCATGGACACTTTGCCAGTCATTCAGTTAGACACCTTAATCCTGGACCAAAACCAAGTCAAACTAAATCTACCAAATATCAAGCTTACTGAACAAGAAAATATCACTTTAGTATTTAACCATCCGGATGGTGAAACAGCATATCTCACTATTGACGGGCCTTCCACCGATACCCCATACATAAATATTAGTACTAAAAAACTTAGCCCTGGTCAGTGGTTATATTATTCTATAAAAAGGAAGGAAAGTTTTTATTCCGATGAAGCGGCAAACATCAAGCTTATTTTTGAACAATATTCAACGGACAAACAAGTCACTATCAACTAAGTCAAAATTAATTGAACAGATTAAACCGTTTAAGGAACGATTTACACCTTTTTGACTTTATTTGAATAGTATAATAACTCAGAATTAGGAATTTAAACAGTGACTAAATATTTTTGCCAAAATTTATTCCTAGCAAAAGCTATAAAATCTTATGCCAAAAGATAGTAGTATCCGTTCAGTACTTATCATTGGTAGTGGGCCAATCATCATCGGCCAAGCATGCGAATTTGACTATTCCGGCACACAAGCATCGCGTTCATTAATGGAAGAAGGTATTAAGGTTAGTTTGATCAACTCTAACCCTGCCACTATTATGACCGACCCAATGACAGCAGACAAAATTTACCTCAAACCACTTACAGTTGAAAGTATCGAAGAGATTCTGGTTGAACAACCAGATATAGATGCTGTACTTCCAACTATGGGAGGACAAACTGCACTTAATCTTGCTATTGAAGCAGGAGAAAGAGGTGTTTGGGAAAAGCACAACATACGCTTGATAGGCGTGGATCTTGATGCTATTGAGTTGACTGAGAACCGAGAGGCTTTCAGAAAACACATGATTGACATCGGCCTTTCCGTTGCCCCTTCCATTATTGCAAACTCTTTCTTAGAAGGGAAAGACGCTGCGCAAAAAATTGGTTATCCTCTTGTGATTAGACCTTCCTATACCCTTGGAGGTACCGGTGGTGGTTTTGTCCACGTAGAGGAAGAGTTTGATGAAAAATTACGCCGTGGTTTGGACATGTCTCCAACACATGAGGTACTAGTTGAAAAGGCCGTACTCGGATGGAAAGAATATGAGCTAGAATTATTGCGTGACGCTAATGATAATGTCGTTATCATATGTACAGTAGAAAATCTAGATCCAATGGGTATCCATACTGGAGATAGTATTACTGTAGCTCCAGCCATGACGCTCTCCGATTCTGCTTACCAAAGAATGCGTGACGAAGCCATTCATGCTATGCGTTCACTAGGGAACTTTGCAGGTGGATGTAACATCCAGTTTTCCATAAATCCTGAAACGGAGGAACTGATCGTTATTGAAATCAATCCTCGTGTTTCTAGATCGTCTGCTTTAGCATCCAAAGCAACGGGTTACCCCATTGCCAAAATTGCTTCTAAATTAGCTATCGGATATACCCTTGACGAACTTAAAAATCAAATTACTGGAAATACATCTGCATATTTTGAGCCTACTTTAGACTATGTAATTGTAAAAATGCCTAGATGGAACTTCAGTAAATTCTATGGCGCTGACCACACCCTAGGTTTACAAATGAAATCTGTAGGGGAAGTAATGGCTATTGGTAGAAGCTTCAAAGAGGCGCTACAAAAGGCTTGCCAAGGATTGGAGACTGGACGTGCAGGATTGGGAATTGACCAAAAAGAGTGGATCAAAACAGATGAAATCCTTCAGCGTTTAGAAACACCTTCTGACGATAGAATATTTAGAGTAAAAGACGCCTTAAGATTAGGGGTACCATCTAAAACAATTCATAAACTCACTAAGATTGATCCTTGGTATATTAGACAAATCAAGGACTTAGTGGAGATGGAAAACAAACTTTCTAGATACAATGTGCCAGCAGATTTGGATGAAGAATTCTTGCTAGAACTTAAAAAGGCAGGATACTCGGATAAGCAAATCGCTTGGAAAATGCGTATCGATGAACACCATATTACAAAAAGAAGATTAGAACTTAATATCCGTAGATCATATAAGATGGTGGATACCTGTGCGGCTGAATTTGCTGCTCAAACACCTTACTTCTACTCCACATTTGATACGGAGAATGAGAGTATTCCTTCTACAGATAAAAAGAAAATAATTGTGCTTGGGTCTGGACCAAACCGAATTGGCCAAGGTATTGAGTTCGATTATTGTTGTGTTCATGGTATCAAAGCTATAAAAGAAGCTGGCTATGAAGCCATCATGGTTAACTGCAACCCTGAAACGGTTTCTACAGACTTCGACATCGCGGATAAACTATACTTTGAACCCATTTTCTGGGAGCACCTAGAAGAGATTATCAACTTGGAAAAGCCAGAAGGTGTAATCGTACAGTTAGGTGGCCAAACGGCATTGAAGCTAGCTGAAACGCTTAAAGAAAAAGGCATCAAAATTATAGGAACGGACTTTGCTTCCATGGATTTAGCCGAGGATAGAGGATCATTCTCCGACTTATTGAAAGAATTGAGCATTCCTTATCCAAACTATGGTGTGGCTAATGACGTAGATGAAGCTATCGAAATTGCAAATAAAGTAACCTATCCAGTATTGGTAAGACCATCCTATGTACTAGGTGGTCAAAGTATGCGAATTGTTATTAACGATGATGAGTTAGAACGTCATGTACTGAAGATCTATAAACAACTTCCAGGTAACAAGATTCTAATCGATCAATTCTTGGATAGAGCTAAAGAAGCGGAAATCGATGCCATTTGTGATGGGGAAGATGTACATATCATGGGGATTATGGAGCATATTGAACCAGCGGGTGTACACTCCGGTGATAGTTCAGCAGTACTTCCAACCTATAGTCTAAGTACAGATGTGATTAATCAAATGGTCGATTATGCTAAAAAGTTAGCTCATGCACTTAAGATTAAAGGACTAATTAATATCCAGTTTGCAATCAAAGACGAAAAAGTATACGTTATTGAAGCCAATCCAAGAGC
>CAXQNQ010000083.1:0-15138 GCA_964225135.1 Mesoflavibacter profundi | reverse complement strand
TGACTTTGCACCGATACTATCCACGATAACAGAGTTACCCTGAGATTTTCCTCTTACTGTAACAATGTCACCAGGTTTCAATGAAGCCGATGGTACATTTGTTACAACACCATTCAAACAGATATGTTTATGTGTAACCAACTGACGAGCTGCTCTTCTTGTAGGAGCAATTCCCAGGCGGTAAACTGTATTGTCTAAGCGAGATTCCAAAAGCTGTAGTAATACCTCACCGGTAACACCACCCTTTCTGGTCGCTCTTTCAAATAAGTTACGGAATTGTCTTTCTAATACTCCGTAAGTATATTTTACTTTTTGCTTTTCCATTAATTGATTGGCATAGTCAGACTTATTTTTTCTACGTCTGCTATTTCCATGCATACCCGGAGGGTATTTCTTTTTATCGAAGGCTTTGCTCGGTCCGAATATTGCTTCTCCGAGTGCACGAGCTTTCTTTGCCTTAGGACCTGTATATCTTGCCATTTTTAAACAAAAATAAAGTTAAAAAATATCCAACACTAATGGATTACACGCGTCTCTTCTTAGGAGGACGACAGCCATTGTGCGGAACAGGTGTCACGTCAAAAATGCGTGATATCTTAATACCTGCAGAGTCTACTGCACGGATTGCAGCCTCACGACCTGCACCAGGACCTTTAACATAAACGGTAGCAGAACGCATACCAGCTTCGTTAGCAGTCTTAGCAGCATCAGATGCAGCAATTTGAGCAGCATAAGGAGTATTCTTCTTAGAACCTCTGAAACCTGCTTTACCAGCAGATGCCCAAGAGATTACCTCTCCTTTCTTATTCGTGATTGAGATAATGATATTATTGAAAGAAGCCTTGATATATACTAGACCTTCTGGTTCAACCTTTACATTTCTCTTAACACGCGAACTTCTATTTTGTGCCATTTACCTCTAGATTTACGGGATTAGACTCAGTAAGCGACACTGAACATATCCCATAAGTTAAAATTATTTAGTCGCTTTTTTCTTGTTTGCCACAGTCTTACGCTTTCCTTTACGAGTACGAGCGTTTGTCTTAGTACGCTGTCCACGAAGTGGAAGACCTTTTCTGTGTCTCAAACCTCTAAAACATCCGATATCCATAAGACGCTTGATGTTCATCTGAACTTCAGATCTTAATTCCCCTTCAACAGTATATTCATTCTGTATAAGAGTAGTGATACTACGAATGTTTTCATCATTCCAGTCTCCAACTTTAGTGTTTTGATCAATGCCACACTTGTCTAGGATTTCAGCCGAGCGAGTCGGTCCTACTCCGTAGATGTATGTCAATGCAATAACACCACGTTTGTTTTTTGGAAGATCATTACCTGCTATTCGAGCCATTATCTTACAATTTTATACAAATTAATCAACAATTAACCCTGGCGTTGCTTGAACTTGGGGTTCTTCTTATTGATAATATAGATTTTACATTTTCTTCTTACGATCTTACAATCTGCAGAACGTTTTTTTACCGACGCTTTAACTTTCATTTTGCTAAGCTTTTAAATTCCTTATTTGTATCGATAGATAATTCTACCTCTAGTCAAATCATATGGAGACATCTCTACTGCTACTTTATCTCCTGGCAGGATACGAATGTAGTGCATACGCATCTTTCCTGAAATAGTAGCTACAATCTGGTGGTCGTTTCCTAATCGTACTTTAAACATTGCGTTAGACAAGGCTTCTACGATCGTTCCATCTTGTTTGATTAAGTCTTTCTTTGCCATACATTTGTTTTCGGTGTGCGAAATTAACCATTTTTTAAGTAAGATTAAAGTTTCACACCATTTTTTTGCTTTAAATCAAATATTACTAAAAGTACCCACTGCTTGCACATTTGGGTTCTTTTCTAGTGCTGCTTCAATCAGTGTGTGATCAGATAAAATATCTGCTTGTTCTATACCGACTGCAACAGTGTGCTCAAAATGAGCTGAAGGTTGACGATCTTTTGTAATGATTGTCCATCCATCTTCTGCGTGCTTTATCCCTCTTTTACCCATGTTTATCATAGGTTCAATAGCGATTACTAGCCCTTCATTGATTTTTGGACCATTCCCTTTACGGCCATAGTTTGGAACCTCTGGTGCTTCGTGAAGTGATCTTCCGATTCCGTGGCCAACTAGTTCGCGCACGACTCCGTAATTATTTTCACGTTCAGCATAATATTGGACTGCATGGCCAATATCACCAATTCGATTTCCTTCGAGTGCTTTATCAATAGCTTTATACAAAGACGTATTGGTTACTTTCAACAGTCGCATGACCTCATCGCTGACTTCACCAATAGGAAAAGTATATGCACTATCTCCAAAGAACTCATTCATGTACACGCCACAATCTACTGATATTACATCCCCTTCTTTAAAGGGATCTTCTGTTGGAATTCCATGAACCACTTGTTCATTTACAGAAACACATAGTGTTGCTGGGAAACCATTGTATCCTTTAAATCCGGGTACTGCGCCATGATCACGAATAACCGTTTCTGCCACCTTATCAATTTCCAAACCAGTCATTCCTGGTTTTAATATACTACCGACCTCAGAAAGTGCTTTACACACAAGCAAGCAACTCTCCCGTATAAATTCAATCTCTTCTTTAGTTTTGTAGTATACCATTTTATTGCTTTCAAACAAACCGCATCAAAGGGCCAAAGTAGCGGACTTTTGATGCGGCTTATTGTGTAGTATGCTTTCAAATGTATGCTTACATTTGAGCACCAATGTTATTCATTCTTGATTGTTTACCTTGAATTCTACCAGACTTCATCAAACCATCATAATGTTTCAACAATAGATAAGATTCAATCTGAGCTAAGGTATCCAATACTACTGCTACAAGGATTAACAATGATGTACCTCCGAAGAAAATAGCAAATCCTTGGTTTACTCCAGCTGCAACAGCGAAAGCAGGAAGGATAGCAATGATGCCTAGGAAAACTGAACCAGGCAATGTAATTCTAGAGGTAATAGTATCAATCAGATCAGCAGTAGGCTGACCAGGTTTTACACCTGGGATGAACGCATTCATGTTCTTCAAGTAATTCGCATACTCCTTTGGATTAACCATTAGAGCAGTATAGATATAGGTAAAACCTACAACTAGAATAAATGCTAAAGCACTTGAAAGCACAGAGAATGGATTAACTAACTGTTGGTATAAAGAACCAGCTTCCCCGCCATTAGCCAAGAAATATTGACCAACGGTAGCAGGCAAGAATAAGATAGCCTGCGCAAAGATAATTGGCATTACACCTGCAGCGTTTACTTTTAGAGGAATAAAGTCACGCTCATTTTGCATTTTCATGCCAGCGATATTTGATCCTCGACCAGAAACTTGCTTTGCGTATTGAACTGGAATTCTCCTTACACCTTGTACAATAAGTACCGTAATCATAATGATACCAAACAATGCAGCTAATTCAAGAATCAAGATCAAGAAAGTACCTGATTGAGCTCCTAATTCTGCAGCAAAAGATTGCGGCAAAGAAGCAATGATACCAATAGTAATTAATAAAGATACCCCGTTACCTACTCCACGGTCAGTGATACGTTCTCCAAGCCACATGGCAAAGATGGTACCTGCTGAAAGTACAATTAGGTTACAGATAGTGAATAAAGAAATACTGATTCCATCCATTACTAACCCATCTCCAATTACTTTCTGCAGATATGCTGTACCTTGAACGAAAGTAATGGCTAATGTTAGTGCTCTTGTGATTTGAGTCAATTTCTTTCTACCCGTTTCTCCATCTTTTTGAAGACGCTGGAAATAAGGAACAGCAAATCCAAGTAATTGAATGATGATTGATGCCGTGATGTAAGGCATGATCCCTAGAGCGAAAATCGAAGCTGAATTGAAAGCACCACCCGTAAAGGTGTTGATCAAATCTAATAGATCTTTTGCTCCTTCTGCAGGATCTGTTGCCTGGATTCTAGAGGCATCAACACCTGGAAGTACTATGAACGCTCCAAATCTGTATACAGCCAAAAGGCCAAGCGTCAGAAGAATACGCTTACGTAATTCTTCAATATTCCAAATGTTATTTAATGTGGTAATAAATCGTTTCATTAGAGGATAGTTAAACTAGATTAACAGTACCGCCTTTTGCTTCAACGGCTTCTTTTGCTGAATTGGAAGCAGCATGAACACTGATCGTAAGAGCCGTATTCAATTCTCCCGTAGCCAACAACTTCACTCTATCGGTTTTTCTCACAACATTGAGTTCTACTAGCTTCTCAATATCGAAGTTAGTTTCTTTATATTTTGCAGCTAATGCTTCCAAACGCCCTAAGTTTAGAGCAACATACTCTACTCTAGTAGGGTTTTTGAATCCACGCTTTGGCAAACGCATTTGAAGGGCCATCTGACCACCTTCGAAATGGCGCTTACGGCTATAACCTGAACGCGACTTTTGTCCTTTGTGTCCACGTGTGGAAGTACCACCTCTTGTGGATCCTTGTCCGCGAGCGATACGCTTACCGGACTTTACTGAACCTTTCGCTGGTTTTAAACTATGCAGTTCCATATCTACAAATATTTCAAATTCAATTATTCAAAAAATCTAAAGCCTCTTCGACCTTGACCAAATGGCTTACTTTTTTTATCCTCCCCATGACTTGAGGAGTCGCTTCGTGCTCAACTACTTGGTTGATTTTGCGAAGCCCAAGTGCAGTTAATGTTGCCTTCTGCTTAGCAGGGCGATTAATAGCACTCTTCAGTTTAGTTACGCGAACCTTTCCCATTTTTTATCATTTTGACCGCTTAAAATAGCAGTTATTTTAACCATTGAAAAGTTTATCCATTGAAATTCCTCTTTGCGCAGCAACTTCTCTTGGACTACGTAATTTCTTAAGTGCATCAATAGTCGCCTTAACCACGTTGTGTGGGTTAGAAGACCCTTGAGACTTAGCTAGTACATTTTGCACACCTGCAATTTCTAGCACTGCACGCATACCACCACCAGCGATTACTCCTGTACCATCAGAAGCTGGCTTGATAAGTACGCGACCTGCGTCAAACTTACCTAACTGCTCGTGAGGGATAGTACCATTGATTAATGGAAACTTCACAAGATTTTTCTTTGCTTCGTCCACAGCTTTAGAAATAGCCTCGGATACATCTCTAGCTTTTCCTAATCCATGACCTACACGTCCTTTACCATCACCTACAACTACAATAGCTGCAAAACTGAAGGTACGACCACCTTTGGTTACTTTAGCCACACGGTTAAGCTTTACCAGCTTTTCCTTTAACTCTGACTCGGTGGATTTTACTCTATTATTCGGTTTCTTTTTCATTTTCGACTGAATTTAAGAATTAGAATTGAAGACCACCTTCACGTGCGCCATCAGCTAAAGCTTTCACACGACCGTGATATAGGTAACCACTACGATCAAATTTTACCTTCGTAATATTTTTAGCCATTACACGCTCAGCTAGTAGTTTACCTACTTGTGCTGCCGCTTCTGACTTTTGCTTAGAGCCAACTGCTGCATCCAAAGATGAAGCTGATGCCAATGTTACGCCATTTACATCATCAACTGCTTGACAATAAATAGCTTTATTACTTCTAAACACACATAAGCGTGGACAGTCAGCTGTTCCACTGACACTTTTCTTCACGCGGTAGTGAATTTTCTTTCTTCTTGCTTCTTTAGTCAATTTCATAATAATAATATTTTAGCCTTAGTGAATGATGTAGAACCAAACCCAAGGCCCTTCTAAATGAAATTTTATTAAAAAAATTACTTGGCAGCTGTTTTACCAGCTTTACGGCGAATAACCTCTCCAACAAAGCGAACCCCTTTACCTTTATATGGCTCTGGTTTTCTGAACGCTCTAATTTTAGCAGCAACTTCACCAATCAATTCTTTATCTGCGCTTTCCAAAATCACTTTAGGATTCTGACCTCTTTCTGAAGCTGTTGTCACCTTAACTTCTTCAGGTACGGAGAAGAAGATTGGGTGCGAGTATCCTAGAGATAATTCTAGTAAGTTACCTTGATTAGAAGCACGGTAACCTACACCGACCAATTCTAATTCTTTTTTAAACCCTGTAGAAACACCTTCTACCATATTTGCAATTAGTGAACGGTAAAGACCGTGCATTGCTCTGTGGCGTTTCTGGTTAGTAGGGCGTGTTACTGTCAATACACCATCTTCCAAGGTAACTGAAATATCAGCATCAATTTGTTGTGTTAAAGTGGCGTTTTGGCCTTTTACCGTTACCAAATTGCTTTTTGACACGGTAATTTCAACTCCTGATGGTATATTGATAGGTGCTTTTCCAATACGAGACATGACCTATTATTTTTTTATTTAAACAAAAATGAGCTTTGCGAATAACCCAAAGCTATTAATATACATAACACAGAACTTCACCACCCACGTTGTGAGCGCGTGCTTGCTTATCTGTCATTACTCCTTTAGAAGTAGAGATCAGTGCAACACCAAGTCCGTTGATTACACGTGGAAGTTCGTTTGCTCTTTTATACTGACGCAGACCAGGCTTTGAAACGCGCTGGAGCTTGCGTATAACAGGTACATTATTGGAATCGTACTTTAGAGCGATTCTGATCACTGACTGATTATTCTCGTTAGTATCAAACTTATACTTAAGAATATATCCCTGATCATAAAGGATTTCAGTGATCGCTCTCTTTAATTTAGAGGAAGGGATGACAACCATCTTATGGTTTGCCATCTGAGCATTTCTGATTCTTGTCAGAAAATCTGCTATAGGATCTGTTACAATCATTTTTTTTAGTTTAGAGTTCAGACATTATGTGTGAAACAGGTACCGTAATCGATAACCCTAAACACCCAACTTATCTTTTTTAATTACCAGCTTGCCTTGGTAATACCTGGAATTTTACCCGCTAGAGCCATTTCTCTGAATTGAACTCTACAGATTCCAAATCGACGCATATATCCTTTTGGACGACCTGTTAGTTTGCAACGATTGTGCATACGAACAGGAGATGCGTTTCTAGGAAGTTTGTCCAGTGCTTCATAATCACCAGCTTCCTTAAGTGCTTTACGCTTTTCAGCATACTTGGCAACCATTCTAGCACGCTTTTCTTCACGTGCAATTACTGATTTTTTAGCCATTGTTAGCTTTTTTAAAAATTTAATTTATCGTTGATTCTTGAATGGAAGTCCGATCAACTTCAACAATTCAAGTGCCTCAGCATCTGTATTTGCAGAAGTCACAACAGTAATATCCATACCTGTAATCTTATTCACCTTATCGATGTTGATTTCAGGGAAAATAATTTGCTCGGTAATACCCATAGAGTAATTACCTCTACCGTCGAAACTTTTGTCATTGATACCTCTAAAGTCACGTACTCTCGGTAGAGCAACTGAGATCAAACGGTCAAGGAATTCCCACATACGCTCCCCTCTAAGGGTAACACGTGAACCAATAACCATTCCGTCACGAAGTTTAAAGTTCGAAACAGATTTTTTAGCTTTGGTAGGAACTGCCTTTTGGCCAGAGATCATAGTCATCTCATTCAGAGCGTTCTCCGCTAGTTTCTTGTCTTGAGTAGCTTGTCCAACACCTTGGTTTAAACAAATCTTCTCAATACGAGGAATTTGCATTACTGACTTGTACTGGAACTTATCCATCAAAGCCTGCTTCACTTCCTCTTGATATTTTACTCTAAGTCTTGGTTGATAACTCATTACTTAATGATTTCTCCAGATTTTTTTGAATAACGTACAAGCTTGCCGTCTTCCTCTCTACGACCAATACGAGTTGGTTCTCCTGATGAAGGATCAACAAGCATCAGATTTGAAACATGGATTGGAGCTGGCGTCTCAATGATTCCACCTTGGGGGTTATCCTGAGTTGCTTTCATATGCTTCTTAACCATATTCACATCTGCTACAATTGCGCGATTTTCGGAAGGAAATACCTCCAGCACTTCGCGAACAGTGCTTCTTTCTTTGCTTGCACCCGCAACAACGATGACTTTGTCACCTTTTTTAATGTGCAATTTTGGTGCGAATCTACCTTTTTTCGACATAGCTCAAGTCTTTACAACTTAATCAATGAGATTAAGTTTATAATTTATAATACTTCAGGAGCTAGGGATACGATTCTCATATAATCGCGATCACGTAACTCACGCGCTACTGGTCCAAATATACGAGACCCTCTTGGCTCCTCACTTGCATTCAATAGCACCACTGCATTGTCATCGAAACGGATGTAAGTTCCATCCTTACGACGAATTTCTTTCTTTGTTCGCACAACAACTGCTTTGGTAACCGTACCTTTCTTTACGTTACCGCCAGGAGAAGCTTCTTTTACTGTAACAACGATTTGGTCTCCAATAGAAGCGTAACGACGCTTACTACCACCCAAAACTTTGATACAAAGAACCTCTTTGGCTCCTGAGTTGTCTGCTACCTTTAATCTTGATTCCTGTTGGATCATAACATTTCAATTATTCAGTCACTAACGATGTAGCAACATCAAATGATTATTTAGCTCTTTCTAAGATTTCAACCAAACGCCAACGCTTATTCTTAGACATTGGACGAATTTCCATGATACGAACCTTATCGCCAACATTACAATCGTTGTTAGCATCGTGTGCCATGAATTTTTTGGACTTTTTCACAAACTTACCATAGATCGGGTGACGAAGGCGACGCTCAACCTGTACGCTGATCGACTTCTCCATAGCATTGCTCACCACAGTACCTATACGAGTTTTACGCAAATTTCTTTGTTCTTCCATTATCAATGGTTTTAGAACCGGTGAACCGGATCTGATAAACTATTTATTTACCTTGCTTTCTTCTAAAGCGAATTTTTGAACGACCTGCCACTTCTTCTTCAGACATCTCTGCAAGCTCACGGCTGCGGATTTCTGTATTGATTCTGGCGATATCTCTTCTCAATTCTTTTAATGAAAGCGGATTTTCTAGACCTGTAACTGCATGGTCGAAACGAAGTTGCTTGTACTCGTTCTCCTTGTTAGTCAGTTCATTCTTCAGGTCTTCAACTGAAAAATCCTTGTACTCTAAAGATTTATTGCTTGCCATTACCTTTCGACGTTTCTTGTTAAAAAATTAATTAATCCACGAAGTCAGGTCGCTCAGAAATCCTGGTCATCACAGGCAACTTTTGCGCGGCCAAACGCAATGCTTCCATTGCAACTTCTCTAGGCACACCATCTAGTTCGAACATAACGCGGCCAGGTTTAACCAAAGCTACCCAGTGATCCAATGCACCTTTACCTTTACCCATACGAACCTCAGCTGGCTTTGAAGTAATTGGCTTGTCCGGGAAAATACGGATCCAAACCTTTCCTTCCCTCTTCATGTAACGAGTCATCGCAATACGAGCTGATTCTAGCTGACGGCTAGTAATACGCCCTTGTGTTGTAGCTTTTAATCCAAAACTACCAAAAGAAACTTTGTGTCCTTTATTAGCAAGACCAGTGTTTCTTCCTTTATGTTGCTTACGATATTTCGTTCTTTTCGGCTGTAACATTATTAAAACAATTTGTCAGTAGGCTATACCTACCAGTTAATTATAATTTACAACACCCTTAAGCCTGACTACAAGAGCCCGAGCCTAAAAAGCGTGGCAAAGGTACGTCATTTTTTCGAAATAATACAACTTCCCTTTACCTAAATTATTGACAGTGAAAACTAAAGTTTTAGGAGTTTTTATTTTGTCTCCCTGGTCTTCTATTTCCACCACCGCGACGGTTATCTCGTCTACCTGGACCTCTTCCGCGACCTCCTTTATCTTTCTTCAAATCGAAGCCAGCATTAGGAGATAAGTCACGCTTACCAAGTACTTCTCCCTTACAGATCCATACTTTGATACCGATCTTACCGTATACGGTTTGTGCTTCAACTAAAGCATAATCGATGTCTGCTCTAAAAGTATGAAGTGGCGTTCTACCCTCTTTATACTCTTCAGATCTTGCCATCTCAGCACCATTCAAACGACCCCCGATACGAACTTTGATACCTTCAGCACCAGCGCGCATACTTGATTGGATAGCCATTTTAATAGCTCTACGATAGTTAATTCTACCTTCGATTTGCTGCGCAATACTTTCACCTACGATAGTAGCATCCATTTCTGGCTTACGGATTTCCAAGATATTAATCTGAACATCCATACCTGAAAGCTTTTTCAGCTCTTCGCGAATACGGTCTACTTCTTGACCGCCTTTTCCGATGATAATACCCGGACGTGAAGTCTGGATAGTAACGGTAACACGTTTAAGTGTGCGCTCAATCACGATACGAGCGATACCACCCTTACGGATACGAGCTTTAAGGTATTTTCTGATTTTCTCATCTTCAACTACCTTATCTCCGAAGTTTTTACCTCCAAACCAGTTGGATTCCCAACCTCGGATAATACCCAAACGATTACCAATTGGATTCGTCTTTTGACCCATTGTTCCAATTTAAATGTTTGAAATAGAGACCTACATGAGTATGTCTCACTTTATTCCACTGTTAATAATTTTATTCTACAGTTTCTGCCTGCTCAGTCGCTAGTGGCACACTATTTTCAACCACGATAGTTACGTGATTAGTGTGCTTGCGAATACGGTGCGCACGACCGTGAGGAGCGGGACGGAAACGCTTAAGCATAGTACCTTGATCTGAGAATGCAGTCTTAATAACAAGACCATAGTCATCAGCGCTTTCAGCACCATCCAATTTGTTTTCCCAGTTAGCTACAGCTGAAAGGACAAGTTTTTCCAACCACACTGCTGCTTCCTTTTTAGTAAAGCGAAGAATATCTAAAGCTTCCTCTACTCCCTTTCCTCTTACGAGGTCAACCACCAATCGCATCTTACGTGCTGACATCGGACAGTTTCTAAGTTTAGCTACTGCTTCCATTGTATTCAATACATTTGAATATTCAAAAATCCACTTCTATCCGAATCTTACTATTCGGCATTCAAGCGGCCTTTCTTATCTTTTACCGCCATGACCTTTGAAAGAACGCGTTGGTGAAAATTCACCCAACTTGTGTCCTACCATGTTCTCCGTCACATAAACTGGAACGAAAATCTTTCCGTTATGTACAGCAATAGTTTCTCCAACCATGTCCGGAATGATCACTGATGATCTAGACCATGTTTTGATTGTTGTCTTTTTACTGTTTTCCTTAGCTGCATATAATTTCTTTAGCAACTTGTGAAATACGTAAGGTCCTTTTTTTATCGATCTTGCCATAAAGCAACTTATTTTTTAAGTCAATACTTATTTAACAATTACCTCTTCTTGTTCTTACGACGAGAAACAATTAGCTTAGAAGACGCTTTACGAGTATTTCTCGTTTTCTGTCCTTTAGCCATGATTCCCGTTCTTGAACGAGGGTGTCCACCTGAAGCACGACCTTCACCACCACCCATTGGGTGATCAACAGGGTTCATGGCAACACCACGAACGTGCGGACGGCGTCCTTTCCATCTTGAACGACCAGCTTTACCAACTACTGTTAATCCATGATCAGGATTTGAGGTAGTTCCCATAGTCGCTTTACAAGTCAACAAGATTCTACGTACTTCTGAAGAAGGCAATTTAATAATTGCATATTTCCCTTCACGAGACATCAATGTTGCGTAAGTACCTGCAGAACGAGCAAGTGCAGCTCCAGCTCCTGGGCGCATTTCTATTGCGTGAATAGAAGATCCCAAAGGAATTTCAGAAAGGTATAGCGCATTACCCACATTTGGAGCAGCTCCTTTTCCTGAACTAACTGTATCACCTACTGTAAGGCCGTCAGGTGCAAGCATGTAACGCTTTTCACCATCTTCGTACTTCAACAATGCGATGTAGGCAGTTCTATTTGGATCATATTCAATAGAAAGTACAGAAGCGTTCATACCTTCTTTATTTCTCTTGAAATCAATGATTCTGTACCTACGCTTGTGACCACCACCACGCTGACGCATAGTCATGCGACCGGAGTTGTTACGACCACCACTCTTGTGAAGTGGCGCTAACAAACTTTTTTCTGGCTTACTAGCCGTAATCTCTGTAAACGCGTTTCCAATCTTGTGTCTAAGACCTGGCGAAACGGGTTTATACTTCTTAACTGGCATAATTTTCAGTTATTAATTGTTATGAACTATCGCGGGCATTGACTAGACCCACACAATTCATTAAACATCACCATAAAAGTCAATTTCTTCTCCTGCTCCTAGGGTTACAACAGCCTTTTTAAAACTTGGCTTGCGACCCTTCAGGATACCGCTTCTCGTGTTACGGCTCTTCGCCTTTGCAGGCATAATTACCGTATTAACCGATTCGACATTCACGCCATACTTTTCTTCAACGGCTTTCTTGATCTCGATTTTGTTCACTTTCTTGTTTACAATGAAAGTGTACTGATTCAAACGATCAGAAATTCGCTCGGTCTTTTCTGTAATCCACGGTTTGATTAAGATATCCTTTGCCATTTTTTTCGAATTATAGCTTTACAGTTACCTGCTCAGCTTATGCAAAATCTTTTTTCATCTTCTTTACAGAAGCTTCTGAAATAATCAGTGTATTTGAATTCATAATTGCATACGTATTCAAATCTGCTGAACGCATCACAGATGCTTTCTGAATGTTGCTACTTGAACGAAGTAAGTTTACATCGTGATCTGTAACAACATGAAGCGTTTTCTTTCCGCTCAATCCAAGTGCCTTTAGCATACCATTGTACGCAGAAGTTTTTGGTGCTTCGAAAGCTGCGTCTTCAAGAACTATAATACTCTTACTTTTAGCCTTTGCGGAAAGAGCTGAAAGTCTAGCAAGTCTTTTAACCTTTTTATTTAGGTCAAAACCATAATTACGTGGTCTTGGTCCGAACATACGGCCTCCACCTCTGAAAACACCAGATTTGATGCTACCTGCACGAGCTGTACCCGTACCCTTCTGACGCTTAATTTTACGCGTAGAACCTGTGATCTCGCCACGCTCCTTCGCTTTGTGCGTACCTTGACGCTGATTTGCCAAATATTGCTTTACTGCAAGATATACAGCATGCTCATTCGGCTCAACACCAAAGATATTTTTTGGAAGAGTAACCGACTTCCCGGTCTTTTCTCCCTGCATATTTAAAACATCAAGTTTCATCGCTGTCTCTTTAAATAGTTTAGGAATAAGAATCCCCTACGATTTATTTCTCAATAATCACATAAGAACCTTTGTGACCTGGGATAGCTCCTTTAAGCAATACAATGTTTTGCTCTGGGAACACCTTAAGTACCTCTAGGTTCTTAACTTTTATTCGGTTACCTCCAGTACGACCTGCCATACGCATTCCTTTGAATACTTTTGCAGGATATGAAGCTGCACCAATGGAACCCGGCGCACGTTGTCTATTGTGCTGACCGTGAGTTGCATCGTTTACACCTCTAAAACCATGGCGTTTTACAACCCCTTGGAAACCTTTACCTTTAGTAGTACCTATGGCACTAACTTTATCGCCATTCTGTAGTACTTCCTCCAAGGATACTAAGTCACCAAGCTGCTTCTCAACCAAATCATAATCGCGGAATTCAACCACTTTTCTTTTTGGTGTAGCATCAGCCTTGCTAAAGTGACCCATCATTGCCTTGGTCGTACGCTTTTCCTTAGCGTCATCATAACCCAACTGAGTGGAGTTATAACCGTCAGTATCTTCTGTCTTTATCTGAGTAACCGTACATGGACCTGCTTCTACAACAGTACAAGCTACATTACGACCTTTGTCATCGTATATGCTGGTCATCCCGATTTTTCTACCAATAATACCGTTCACGACATTAATTTTTTGAATCGAGAACACCTGAAATAAAACTTGAAATTGAACTTTGAAAAGAACAAGAGATTTTAAAAGATAGGCATATACCGTCTTTACATCTCGCAAGTTTTAGTGGGCATTCGTGATTCGTTTAAAATAAATTTTAAGCGTTGTCCGTCAGGTTAAGTTAGCTTAACCTGGATATCCACTCCACTAGGAAGTTCCAATTTAGATAGTGCATCCACAGTCTTTTGCGTTGGAGTGAAAATCTCAATCAAACGCTTGTGTGTACGCAATTGGAACTGCTCACGAGATTTCTTGTTTACGTGCGGAGAACGTAAGACGGTGAAAATCTCTTTCTTAGTGGGCAGCGGAATCGGTCCTGTTACAACAGCACCGCTGTTACGAACTGTTTTTACAATCTTCTCCGTTGACTTATCAACCAAATTATGGTCGTAAGAACGAAGTTTAATACGGATTTTCTGATTCATAACCCTGATATCAAACTTTTAAAAATTTACATATAAGTGAAGGATAGGGGCTCTTTCGCCCCAACCCTATTCATTCTTTATAACTTAGGCGTCAACGCCTTTTGCTTTATCAATAACCTCCTTAGCGATGCTCGTTGGAGCAGGCGCAAAGTGAGAAAATTCCATCGTTGAATTTGCACGACCAGAAGTAATAGTACGAAGGTCAGTTACATATCCAAACATCTCAGATAAAGGAACCTCAGCTTGGATAGCAATAGCACCACCTGCACGAGTATCCTGACCTTGAGGTAAACCACGGCGACGATTAAGGTCACCAATTACGCTACCAACAAATTCATCTGGTGTAGTAATTTCAATCTTCATGATTGGCTCAAGAATTACTGGTTTACATGATGCAGCCGCTGCCTTAAATCCTTCCTTAGCACAAAGCTCAAAAGCTAATGGCTTAGAATCGACTGGGTGCGTAGATCCATCATAAAGGCGAACCTTCATAGAATCCATAGTGTATCCTGCAAGTACTCCATTATCCATCATAGCTTCGAAACCTTTCAAAATAGATGGGAAGTATTCCTTAGGAATTGAACCACCTACAATGTTGTTCTCGAACTGAAGTCTAACTTTGCCATCCTTGAAATCATCAGAATCTAAGAATTCCTGATCTGCTGGTCCTAATTCGAATTGCATATCTGCAAATAGACCTGAACCACCTGATTGCTTCTTCAAACGCTCTCTGTGATCAACCATTGTTGTAAGTGCCTCTTTGTAGTTCACCTGTGGTTGTCCTTGATTACATTCTACTTTGAATTCTCTTCTTAGACGATCAACAATAATCTCTAAGTGAAGCTCACCCATACCAGA
>CAXQNQ010000082.1:0-12718 GCA_964225135.1 Mesoflavibacter profundi | reverse complement strand
CCTGCATCTACACTTAAATCTTCTATCTCTATAGTGAAGTCCGTGTATACTGGACCACCACCGCCACCACCATTATCATTAATGGTTACCGAACCGTCTACTTCATTTACTGTTATTGTTGAACCAGTGATATCTGATACTTCAATTACTGTTGGATCACCCGATACATCCATGACAGATACATCGCCATCGTTTCCTATTGCATCAAAGCATAATTCAAATATCGCCGTACCATCTACTACCGTTGTTCCATTCGTAAAATCATCCGTCAACCAAGAGAATGTAATATCTCCAGCTCCAGGGTTACCAATGTTTGCAGCAGTTAAATTCGCTAAGTTTAAGTTAGCAGCTCCTGTATATTCCAATACAGTCTCATCATAATTGATTGAGAACTGTGCCGATACAATACTGTCGAATAAATGAACTAAAACCGGCACACAGATATTCTGGCCCGCATCTACATTTAAATCTTCTATCTCTATAGTGAAGTCCGTATACACTGGACCACCACCGCCACCACCATTATCATTGATGGTCACTGAGCCGTCTACTTCATTTACTGTTATCGTCGAGCCTGATACATCTGATACTTCAATACTTGTTGGAGTTCCCGATACATCCATTACGGATACATCGCCATCATTTCCTATAGCATCAAAACATAATTCAAATATCGCCGTACCATCTGCTACGCTTGTTCCATTAACAAAGTCATCCGTCAACCAAGAGAACGTAATATCTCCAGCTCCCGGATTACCAATGTTTGCAGCAGTTAAATTTGCTAAGTTTAAGTTAGCAGCTCCTGTATATTCCAATACAGTCTCATCATAATTGATTGAGAACTGTGCCGATACAATACTGTCGAATAAATGAACTAAAACTGGTACACAGATATTCTGGCCAGCATCTACATTTAAATCTTCTATCTCTATAGTAAAGTCCGTATATACTGGACCGCCGCCACCGCCGCCAGAACCAATTATAACCGTTCCTGTTTCACCATCAAGAGGAATAGTATTCCCAGTAGCATTGGAAGCTTCTATTGCTGTTGGTGTACCACTAACATCTAATGTAGAAGTTACATCCGAACCTGTAACATCAAAACATAGATCAAAAATAGCAGTACCATCAGCAACTGATGTTCCATTAACAAAATCATCCGTTAACCAGGAAAACGTAATGTTTCCAGCACTAGGATTACCAATGTTGGAAGCATTCAAATTCGCTAAGTTTAAATTTTGATTACCTGTGTATGAAAGATGGGAATCATCATAATTAATAGAATATTGTAGAGAAACTATACTATCAAAATTATGAACTAAAATAGGCAAGCAAATATTATCTCCAGTATTGGCCGTATCGTCCGAAATCTCAACGGTCAAATTTGGAAAAGGTCCACCTCCGCCACCAGAGCCAGCACCACCATCCACAGTAACTATTCCACTCTCCCCAATTAAACTTAAAGTAGCACCTGTTGCATCAGCAATTTCAATAGGTGTTGGAGTCCCTGTAAAATCAATATCTGATTCGGTCATGCTTCCTCCAATCACATCAAAACATACTTGATAGATAGAAGTTAAGTCACTAACTGAAGTACCATTTGCAAGATCATCACTTAGCCAACTTATGGTAAGTGCACCCGGACTAGGATTTCCAATATTAGAATTGTTGAAATTACTTAGGTTGAAGTTTTGAGCTCCTGTGAATTCGATTACAGCAGGATCGTAATTCATACTATACTGCATAGCAATTAAATCAGTGAATCCAGCCACTGTCACATCTAAACAAACATTTGAGCCAGTTGTAGTATCTGTAGAATCAGGACTTACAGCAAATGTAACCTGTCCGTAAGACACATCCCAACTAATCAAAATGATGCAAATAATTTTTGCGAGTGTTTGCAAAACATTCTTCATGGGTTCGGAATTTGGGAATAAAACAACTTGTTTCCAGGCTGTCTATTCATTTTTTTTTAATTGAGTGTTAAACTCTACTTTGTTAATGAAATTGTTTTTGTTTATCGCCACGGCCTTTTAAGACCTAGTTTTTGTTATTCTTCAAAATGTGCCAAATACAAAAATGGTTTAACTATGAGCAGTGCTCAAAGGAAAAACCAACATAGAATGATCGTGATTGAATCCTGCCTGAAGGATAGAGTGAAATAGGCAGTCTAAATTTAGACGAGTATCAGGATTAGACTTTAATCCTGTAGTATTTCTCTCAAGTGTTTGTTTAATATCGTTCATGGTAGGTAATCGGATTATAATATGCTTTGTTCGTTTTTGTTACATTTTTATAAATTTTCTCACAGTTTTGTTGTTTCCGAAAGCAAACTCAATAAAGTAGGTCCCTTTCGCATTTGGAAGATTAGAAGAATCTAATTTAAGTGTTTGCTCTCCTGGAAGAAGATCCATAACACCACTTGACTCTACCTGTCCTCCTACATTCAATACTTGGTAACTAATTTCTTGTCGGTTACTAGCAGTAAGTCTAACGAAAGCTTGATCATTCACCACATTAGGAATCACCTCCGCAACCTCAATTCCAATAGTATTTAAATCCGTTACATTAGATGTTCCAATGGTTACTTTTCCATCTGTAATTTCAAAAGGAAGGACTTCTCCATCTGCATTTGAAATCTCGATGATATTCAAAATATTGCTACTAGTATCTAGGACAATATCTGAATATTCACCATTTGACCCTATTGCAACAAAGTGCACTGTAAATAAAGTCGTTCCATCTTCAAGACTTACGCCTTGCGCCAGGAAATCATACCAAAGAAATGAGATTACCCCATTTTCATCGGCAGGTATACCAAAATTGTTATTTTTATTGATGCTTGCAATACCAAAATTGTCAACATCAAGATAATTGATTACTTCTTTATCATATTTCATGGTAAACTGCGCCCCCACGACATTTTCAAAACCCTCCACAACCACGTCAACAGCTATATTTTCTCCTTGTTCTACATTTTGAGTAGGAAGTTCTAAATGCACGGTATCTTGTCCTACAAGAGATAGGCAAAACCCAATTAGAAATGAAATGGAAATAAAATATCTCATACCAAGCAAGTGTTTGTTTTAGAAAAAACTAATCCACGTACAAAAATAGAAAAATCTTTAATGATAATCACCTATTCTAACGATTGAATTGGTCGTACAGTAAACGACAATAGCGATTAAATCAATAAAAGTTCTATTGATTTTAATTATCTATTGATACCTGATTGGAATTTAAAAACCCTATTTTCTGGATGTGACCCTCAAATATAATAAATTATTATAAATAAAAAGAGGGAATGCATTACTGCACTCCCTCTTCTTTTATTTAATAATGACCAATTACTCAATAATGATCATTTTCTTAGTCGCTGTAAATCCGTTAGCCTCAAGTGTGTAGTATAATACACCTGTTGCGTTCAGATCCTTAATTTGAATCTCGTTGTATCCAGCAGCGAACTCACCAGTTACAGTTCTTACAGTCTGACCATTAACAGTCATAATAGTAAGATTGGCTTTTCCAGCTTCAGCCATTTCAAATCCAATAGTAGTTACACCATTGAATGGGTTAGGCTCATTCTGATAAAGTACGTAAGAAGCAGCAGACTCTCCGTTGAATGTAAGCTCAACTGATTCTACGCCCTGAGTTGTGTATGCCTCAGCAGCAGTATATCTAGAGTTTACAGAAAGTACATCGCTTAATTGTACATCAGCAGTTGCTTGGAAAGTTAAGCTAATTAAAGCTTGTCCAGCAAGGTCACGAACTGCAATATCATTCCAACTTACTGTCAAAGCATCAGACTGAAGTCCGAAGTTCTCAGCAGTAGCTAGAGCATTATTGATATTAACTAATTCTAAGTTGTTGTAGTTTAGTGTGAATTGGTAACCCGCAATTGCTGCATCAGTTGTAAATTCTACAGTAAATACTTCACCAGCATTTACTTGCTTATCAGAAGTGTTTACTGAGATAGATCCGTTAGTACGGTTCTGAGCAGCAGCTTGAAGGTTTGGCTGAGCTGATCCATTTACATCACCCACTTTAATACCAGTGAAGTCAACAGCTAATTGATCAGTAGCCAGGTTGTTGATATTTACAACCTCAGGGAATCCCCATGGGTTCATTACATCAGTGAATACGTGAGCTCCGTCAACAAATCTCCAAGAAGTGTTATTCGGGAAGCTGTCCTCCAACTGAAGAATCACCTTACGGATTGCAACTGCATCTAGAGTAGTTACAGTCTGAGA
Organism: Mesoflavibacter profundi; assembly: GCA_964225135.1. Lineage (GTDB taxonomy): Bacteria > Bacteroidota > Bacteroidia > Chitinophagales > Saprospiraceae > AM-2324. The sequence goes on along the minus strand of CAXQNQ010000082.1, from coordinate 8,468 downwards.
GTTGTTCGCATCAGCTGCAATCATTTGATATGCAGAGTTGAACAATTCAACACCTAATATATGACGAGTAATCAAAACGATATCGAAAGTAGTAACTCCGTTATCAGCATCTGCATCTAGAGCAGGTACTACAGAGTAATCACCACCTGCAGGAAGATCGAATGTAAATGCACCAGATGCATCAGTAGTTTGGTTGAATAAACCACCATTAATTTCAATCTCAGCATCTTCGATACCCTCATCGTTTTGAGTAGTCAATGCACCAGCAACAGTTAACTGTCCAGGTCCACACTCACCCATGTTATCTTGTAATTCAAGAGTAACTGTAGCGAAGTCTTGGTTACCAGCAGCATCTGTTACCCATACCTCTAAAGTATTGTCTCCTAATTGAGAACAATCAAATTGTCTGTCCGTATCATTTACATCAGGAGAGAAGCTTAATACAACATCAGAACAGTTATCAAATGATCCGATTTCGAAATCGTATACATTAATAACAGCTGACATTCCACCTTGCATAATTTCAGTTACTAAGTGATCAGTAACGTAAGGTGTAGGTTTCTTAGCATCTACTACTGTGATAGTAATCTGAGCATAGCTGTAGTTTCCACATCCATCAGATACAGTATAGTTAGCTGTATATGTTCCAGGACCTGCCTCACCAGCTGGTAAGTCAGAAGAACTAGTAATTGTAATGTCAGTAGAACAATCTGTTACATCTGGAGTAGGAAGTGTTACAGCTGTATCACAATCTCCTTCAGTAATTTCTACAGTGATATCATCAACACTCACTACTGGAGCCTCAGAATCAGTAACCTTAATTACTTGAGTTGCAGTTACAGCAGCCTCACCTGGGTATGTACACCAGTTGATTGCTTCCCACTCACGTACAATTTTGTAACATGCATCAGGAACTACATCATACTGAGTATCCGTATGTGAAATAGCAATCATCTCACAGTTGTCACCAGATACAGTTGGCTCACCAAAATCAGGTAACTGACCGTCAACACAATCAGCAGTCAAATCACCAGGGAATGAAATAGACCAGTTAGATACGTGGTAGATAGAAATCGTCTGTGAACCAGAAACTGGTCCATTACCAGATGGATCATTAACTGTCCAAGAACGGTTGATTGATCCAACACCACAGTTATCTACTGAGTAAGAATAAGAGTAATCAATAATTGCCTCACAGTTATCACCTGCAGTTGCAGTACCGAACATAGCATCAAGAATTGCACCGTTTCCAGCATCAAGATCTGCAGCTACGTCAGCGTAATAAACATCACAAGAGATTTCAGTATTTGCAGGAGTAGCTAAATAAGGAGCTAATTTATCTTCTACAAGTACTTCAACCATACAAGAGTTGTTATTACCATGACAATCATGAACACGAAGGATTACTTGGATAGTTTGATCTATATCCGCACAGTCAAAAGTAACTGAAGGTCCGAATGCAGCACCATCCATTCTTCTTACATCAAATCCATCTAAACAACAGTTGTCGTGAGAACCATCATCGAAAGTCGCAGCGAAAACAGTTGATGTACCATCTGATCCAAGAGCTACCTGAGTGATTTCATCACATACAGGAGTTGGTGTTACGTCATCAGTTACAGTTAAAGTGTATGTAGCTTCAGAATAGTTACCACATGCATCACTAGCAGTTACTAATAATTCGTGAGATCCTAAAGCAAGACCTGGAGCAGGCACATATCCACCAGTGATAGCACCACCAGCACCATAAGTGTAATCTAATTCTCCTAAACCTAAAGCAAACATTGCAGTAGTAGCAACACCTGAACAATCGTCAGTAATTGAAGGAGCTGCGATCCAAGATAATGAAGTACATCCAGTTGAAGATGTAGACAAATCAAGATCAGATCCTGCAATTGAAGGTCCGTTAGAATCAGTGATTTTTAAAATTTGAACATTGTCCTCGCCACCACCGTAAGTGATAAGCTGACCAGTACACCAATCCAATACAGTCCAAGTACGGATGATCTTCTCTAATCCACCACAAGATGGAAGAATTTGATCACTGTATGAATAGTTGTACATACATGCATCAGACGTAACAGCTGTTGGATAACCAGTTAAATCTGGTGTCAAATCAGCAGTTGTGTATGAACCACAGTCGTAATCTGCATCACCACCGAACTCAACATCCGCTCTTTCAATAAAAATAGTAGCAGTACATAGGGCAGTAGATTGGTTACCTGAACCATCTAAAGCAGCATACTCTCTTACTAATTCCATAGCACCAGCACAAATATCTGTGTTAGTGTAAGTTTCAGAAATAAGCATCACCTGAGCAACTGAACAGTTATCATTGAATGAAGGAGCAGTTGCATCAGCAGATGGAACAGCTTGTGTACAGTCAACAGAATATAAAGTTGGTAAATTACATTCAGGTGCTACAGCATCTGAAGGCGTAAGAGTACCTGAACAAGAGTTTCCTGAAGCAGTTTCAGTAACCTCAAAGTCCAAATCCTCTCCTAGGAGTGCAGCTGCATCAAGAGTCAAGTTATTTAACCCTGAAGCAACTAAGTTTAGACCATCGTAGATATCAATCTGATAGTCAAGATCCGCATCGATTGCTTCTAAGAAGTCATCTGCATTGAGGTCGGCATCACAAGAGAAGTCAGCCTCTGGATCCACAGACACGTTGATGTGATCGTTACATGCTAATGTCTGAGCATTGGAGGTTCCAAAGGTCAACATCATCAAAGAAACGAAAACAAATAGTGTCTTAGAGAGTGTAAAACACAGTTTTCTCATAAGATTTGATAATTTGTATGTAAAGAAATATAGATTCCAATTTTCGGTGATAAAGCGAAAAATTAATACCTCTTTAAGTATTAAACACAAATCTAACTATTTGAATTTCAACATTAAATACCCATATTCAGTGATAAAGCCCTTAAATCGGACATATATGACTATATTTTTTTCTTGGAACAGGTTTGTAATTATTTAACCAAATAATCACTATTGACTAATCTAGTCCCTGCTTGATTTGAAATGGCAAAATTAAAACCTGGATGAATGGCATAGGCACCAGTTTCTCCAGATTTGCTTATAGCTAAAAATCCAACTTGAATATCCTGTATATCCTCATTTTTAACTATTCGATTTACAGCCTCTATACAGGCTTCTTGAGGACTGTAACCATGTCTCATTAATTCAACAATTATAGCAGATCCCGCTACTTTTATTATAGACTCCCCTAAACCAGTAGCAACAGCCCCACCAACTTCATTATCAATAAAAAGACCCGCACCAATAATAGGAGAGTCCCCTATCCGTCCTCGCATCTTAAAAGCTAACCCTGATGTAGTACAACTTCCATAAATATCTCCTTTTTCATCCATCCCCAACATACCAATGGTATCGTGATTTTCTATGTTAATTATGGGCTTGTACTTTTGCTCCTTTTTCCATTGCTTATACGCTGCTTTAGAATTTTTTGTAAGTAAGTCCACCTTTTCAAAGCCATTAGCTATAGCAAACTCGTATGCACCATCTCCTGCCAACATAACATGAGGCGTATCTTCCATAACTTTTCGCGCCACCGAAATAGGATGTAAAATATTTTCAAGCATGCACACCGCACCGCAATTTCCATCTGCAGACATGATACAAGCATCCAAGGTTACCTTCCCAGTTCGGTCGGGTAATCCGCCCAAACCAACAGAAGCACCCTCTGGATCTGCCTCAATTAACATAACTCCTTTTTCTACAGCATCCAAGCCTGAACCTCCATTTGCAAGCACTCTTAATGCCTCCTCATTGGCTAGTTGACCATGAGTCCACGTACTTATAAAGATTGGACCCTTTGCTTTGGATAAGCCTTCCGTCGATTTATTTTGATTAGCAAAAAGACGATTACTGAGTAACAAACTCAAAGCACCTAAACCCGTCTTTTCTAAAAATGATCTTCTGTTAGTTTTCATAGCTCTAAATTTTATTGGCAAGTCTAACGCCTTGGTCTATTGCACGTTTTGCATCTAATTCTGCAGCCTCAAAAGCACCTCCTATGATTTCAACTGCTATATTTTTTTTTCTTAATTCATTTGCTAAGTCAATATTGGAAATTTGCCCTGCGCAAATAATCACGTGATCCACCTTCAACAACTCTGTTTTTCCATCTTGAACAATATGCAAGCCCGAATCATCAATACGATCATATTGTATCCCTTTACGCATATCCACTTCTCCCTTTTTCAGCTCTGCACGATGTATCCAACCTGTACTCTTTCCTAGCTTTGCACCCACTTTGGAATCTTTCCGCTGTAATAAATAGATCTGTCGAATAGGCTTCTCCTTAACTGCTGGTTTAAGAAATCCCGGTTGAGTCATGTTCATATCTACCCCCCAATAATCCATAAACGCTTCAACGGAAATTAGTTCCTTTGATTCAGATTTTTGATGCAACAAATATTGCGCAACATCGAATCCAATTCCTCCAGCACCAATTATAGCAACACGTTGCCCAACGGCTTTATGATCTTTCAATACATCCAAATAAGATAAAACTTTAGGATGGTCTATTCCCTTTATCTTAGGCTCCCGAGGTTTAATCCCTGTTGCTATTATAATTTGATCAAAGGCTTGTTGTGACAAAAAATCTGCATCTACTCGCTGATTCAAAAACAAGTTTATTCCTAAATACTCAATCTGCTTTTCAAAATATCGAATAGTTTCATAGAATTCCTCTTTCCCTGGTATCTGTTTAGCAAGATTAAACTGTCCGCCTATAGTTGGTGCAGTCTCAAATATACTGACTTGATGACCTCGCTGAGCGGCAGCTACTGCAAAACCTAAACCTGCAGGACCAGCACCTACCACAGCAATTGATTTGGATGAACTTGTTGGCTTAAGCTCAATCTCCGTTTCATGACAGGCGATTGGATTGACCAAGCAAGAAGCTATTTTATTAGAAAAAACATGATCCAAACAGGCTTGATTACACGCAATACAGGTATTTATTAAATCCGCTTCGTCCGCCTGCGCTTTTTGAACGAAATCAGGATCTGCCAAAAAAGGTCTTGCCATAGATACTAAATCAGCAGCACCTGAAGCCAACAGCTCTTCTGCTTTTTCAGGCGTATTGATTCGATTGGAAGTAACTAACGGAATCTTAACCTCACCCATCATCTTTTGAGTCACCCAAGCAAAAGCAGCTCTAGGAACATTAGTAGCAATGGTAGGTACTCGAGCTTCATGCCAACCAATACCTGTATTTATTATACTAGCACCTGCTTGTTCAACGGCTTTTGCAAGAGCTACAATTTCTTCCCAACTAGATCCACCTTCTACAAGATCTAACATAGAAAGCCTAAAAACAATAATGAAATTAGCTCCGACAGCAGCTCGAACCGCTCGAATAATTTCAATCGCTAATCGACTCCTATTCTCAAATGATCCACCCCAATCATCCGTCCTATCATTGGTTCGACTAACCAAAAATTGGTTAATCAAATAACCCTCAGAACCCATAATCTCTACCCCATCATATCCAGCTGACGCAGCAAGTTGAGCAGACCGAGCAAAATCTTTAATAGTCTTTTTAATTTGAAAGGCGCTCATACGCCTTGGCCGAAATGGATTTATCGGTGCTTTTATATTACTTGGACCTAATGAAAATGGGTGATAAGAATATCTCCCCGCATGTAAGATTTGCATACAAATTTTAGCACCATGTTGATGCACTGCTTGAGTAACCACTCGATGTTTTTTAGCATCTCTTCTAGTCGTCATTTTAGCTGAAAATGGCGTTAGCCAACCTCGTCTATTGGGGGCTATCCCACCCGTTACAATTAACCCTACTCCACCCTTTGCTCTTGCTTCAAAAAAAGCGGCTAATTTTTTCAAGCTACCCTTTTCTTCTTCTAAGCCAGTATGCATAGACCCCATAATGATGCGATTCCGCAACTGCGTATGTCCTAAATCTAGGGGTCTGAAAATGTGAGGGTATTTTGTCATTGTATATATTTACTTACTGGTCCAAATAATAAATTATTGATTCAAATGGTTAAGAAATACAATATAGGAATTAAAACCTTCACTCATAAGCGAATTAATACTTCAGGCCTTTTATATTCATTTAAAGTCTTGTACTTTAATAGCCTAGTGACCAATTACGTTTTAAAGTAATGAAAAGGGGTATTCTACTAATCATCCAACTAATCTGTTTCGTATCAATACATGCTCAAGTCGAGAGCTATGGAGAATATGATTATATGATAGTAGGATCTCCAAGTCCTCAAACCCTTGATTCATGTATCATTTATCCCCCTTCTGTTCAAATCTTCCAGTCGGATAGTATTAGACTTACAGCCGGAATTGATTTTAAAATCAAAGAAAATAAGATTCAATTTCTTCAAGACCGCTGGCAAAAAGGGCAAACCTTTTTTCTGACTTGTGATTGTGTAAACACCCTTGGGTTAGAAAAACCACAAAGTTTATTAGATACTACCATATTAGAAGATTCATATAGATTAATCCAGTCTATAGAACCAGAAATAGGCAGCTTCGATCCATTCAATAATGGTAGAGGCCTTCAGAGTAGTGGGGTATTTAGTAGGAGTATTGGCATTGGTAATAACCAAAACTTAGTGCTCAATTCTACTTTTAATTTACAGCTACAAGGAGATATTGGAGATGGTATTAAAATTAATGCAGCCATCTCAGATGCAAACATCCCTATTCAACCAGAAGGAAACACCCAACAACTCAATGAATTTGATCGGGTCTTTATTGAACTAAGCAAAAAGCAAAGTACCTTATTACTTGGAGATTACCAGCAACAAAATAAATCGTCTTACTTCCTCAAGTATTTTAAGAAAATGCAAGGGGTGCAATTTACCCAAGATACCTTCGACGTGGGTAAAGGACAATTAGATATGCAATCTTCCTTTGCAATTACTAAAGGTAAATTCGCTCGAAACACCTTCTTTGGTACTGAAGGCAATCAAGGACCATATAAACTGAGAGGAGCAGAAGGAGAGACCTTTATCATTATTTTGGCCAATACAGAACGTGTATTTATCGATGGAAAACTTTTAAAAAGAGGTTTTGATAACGACTACATCATCGACTACAATGCAGGAACGATTACGTTCACCGTTCGCCAACCTATGACTACTGAAAAAAGGATTATCATAGAGTTCGAATATAATGATCAATCCTATCTGAGATCGGTGTATACATTCCATACGAACTACTACCAAAATAATTTTCACCTCTATGCCAATGTTTATGGAGAACAAGATGGTTTATCCAAAGTGGGTGAAGGTCCATTAAACGCTGAACAACTAGCTGCCTTAGCACAAGCAGGTGATAATCCTTTGTTAGCATCTATTCCTGCCCTAGATACTATTGGAAGTACCACCAATCCTATCAGATATCAACTTATAGATACTATTATTAATGGAACACCTCAGGAAATTCTAATTTATTTCCCTGGACAATCCACTGATTTTCAATTATATAATGCCAATTTTACCAACCTTGGAGCAGGAAATGGACGATATGAACAAAGTAATATAGATGCAAATGGGGTTGTATATACTTTTGTTGGCTTCGACTCCAATGGCCAACCCTTAGGAAGCTATGAGCCAGTTAAATTAATTGACCTTCCTCAAGCCCGAAAACTGATCAATTTAGGAGTCAACCAAAAAATAGGTAATAAAGGTTTTTTCAATACCGAATTAGCCCTGTCAGAGTTTGATAAAAATAAAGTATCGAATCTTGATAATATGGATAATTGGGGCGTAGCCCTTTTTACCCAAGCGGAAAAGAAATTCCAAATAACAGAAGTATGGGATATTGAAGTAGAAGCCAAACATGAATGGAAGCAAGAAAACTTTAGAGCCATAATCCCTTACCGAAATCCAGAATTTATTCGAGATTGGGCACTAGGTAATAATAATACGCTACTCGAACCTCAAGATGAGCACCTAGGCAAAGGAATATTTATTTTGGGTAATGACCAAAAAGGATTTCATGCAAACTACGAATTTGGAACACTGATCCGGGGAAACCAATACAAAGGAATTAAACATGTAGGTCAAATCGAGTATCAAAACAATGGTTGGGACATTAAAGCAACCTCCTCGATATTAAATAGTACAGATGAATTAGCCAGTACCCAATTCCGTCAACCAGTCATAGATGTATCCAAACGATTAGGCAAAAATGAATCCCTGTTGATTAATTTCAATTGGTTTGAAGAAAGAAATGAGAGCATAGATTTATTGACCGATACCCTACTAAACAAAAGCTTTTCCTTCAACCAGGCAGAACTCAGAATAGAGTTACCTGAAAAACACAACTTTACTTGGTCTTTCTATGGGCAAAATAGAAGAGATTTCAGACCTGTAGAGCAAGATTTAGTTATGTGGAAAAATGCCTATACCACAGGTCTAGAGACTGACCTAAAAGGATTCAAAAACACGCAG
>CAXQNQ010000081.1:0-8985 GCA_964225135.1 Mesoflavibacter profundi | reverse complement strand
TGAAATTTGGGTTATTCACACGCTTGAAAAAATGGGATCGGTTAGAAAAAAGTTTGGAACGGCACCTGTATTCTTCACAGCCATATCTACTATTCTTGGAGCAGTAATGTTCTTGAGATTCGGATTTGCAGTGGGTACTGTAGGCTTAATGGGTACCATTTTGATTGTGCTAATAGGGCATGCTGTAACCATTCCAACGGCTATGTCCATTGCAGAAATTGCTACTAACCAAAAAGTAGAAGGGGGAGGAGAGTATTACATCATTTCAAGATCATTTGGATTAGTAGTGGGCTCTTCTATTGGGATTGCACTATATTTTTCACAAGCTATTTCCGTTGCCTTTTACATCATTGCCTTCGCTGAAGCCTTTAATGGGCTTTTCGAACACCTAGTTCAGACCTATGAAATGCACCCAACATTAGAATGGCTACTTGGAAAGAAACAGACCGTAAGTATCCCTGCTTTGATCTTGTTAACCTTGATTGTTCTGATCAAAGGAGCAGACTTGGGTGTTAAAGCTTTATATGTTGTAGTTGTTACCCTTTTCTTCTCTTTAATAGCCTTTTTTATTGGAGATACAGGTTATACCCCAGATGCCAGTATAGTCGATCAACTACCTGTAACAGAACAATTCACAACCGACATACTTTCATCGGATACCATTAGTCTGTCTAATGCGACCGAAACTTTACCTGAAGACTCCAATGACACAAACGAAAAACTCCCATTCTTTTTAGTATTTGCTATTATATTTCCAGCATTTACAGGAATGACAGCAGGTGTTGGCTTATCAGGGGATCTAGCCAAACCAAGTAAATCTATTCCCATGGGAACGCTTGCGGCTACCATATGTGGTATGATCATTTACCTCATTATCAGCTTTAAACTATACGCTTCTGCCTCACCAGCTGATCTGGCTAATACAGATCACCTAGTAATGGCAGATATTGCGTGGCAGGGCTGGTGGTTAATTCCTTTAGGCTTAGCCGCAGCGACGATATCATCTGCGCTCGGATCTATCATGGTAGCCCCAAGAACACTTCAAGCGATTGCAAAAGATAGAGTCTTGCCTTCTACTAAGATCAATTTCTGGCTATCGAGAGGAAAGGGAAAAAATGATGAACCATTCAATGCAACCCTAATCACTATTTTAGTTGCATTTGTATTTATTATGCTAGGTGGATTAGACCTAGTAGCAGAGATAATCTCCATGTTCTTCATGGTTACCTACGGTACACTGAACTTAATCAGTTTCTTACAGCATTTTGCGGCCGATCCATCCTATAGACCTACGTTTAAGTCCCATTGGATCATTAGTTTATTTGGTGCCCTAGCTTGTTTTGGACTAATGTTCTTTATGAATACGGTTTATGCCATTTCAGCCATTGCCTTTTTAGTCTTTTTCTATGTATTGGTTGCTCGATACAATCCAGACAAAAAGAATATTGCTCTAATCTTCCAAGGTGTAATCTTCCAGATTAGTCGCCAACTTCAAGTTTTCCTACAAAAATCCGATAAGGAACAAACTGGATCATGGAGACCATCAGCTGTTTGCATATCTAAAAACTCCTTTGATCGCCTAGGAGCCATGGATTTATTGAGATGGATTTCACAGCGCTATGGTTTTGGAACTTATATCCACAAAATCAACGGATACCTGTCTAAATCAACGCATAAAGAAGCCATGGAGGCACAAAAAAGGCTGATTAAAATGGCTGAAACCTCCAAGAGTAACATCTATATCGATACGCTGATTTCTCCGTCATATACTTCCGCTATTGCTCAGGTGATTCAATTACCAGGTATATCGGGTACTGAAAACAACCTGCTCATCCTAGAATACACGAAAGCCAATCGAGAAGGGGTAGAGGATATTGTTAGTAATTTCTCATTAATTCGGTCTGTAGACTTTGATGTGGCTGTATTGGCCACCTCTGAGCGAGGCTATGGCCTTAAACAGAATATCCATATTTGGATTTCGGATAATGATTTCCAAAATGCTAATCTGATGATTCTGCTGGCCTATATCATATTAGGTCATAAAGAATGGACCAATGGGCATATCAAGATATTTGCGGTTTTCGCTGAAAGTATTGCAGAAGAAGAAAGCAACCGATTATTTGAACTAATCAAAGCTGGGCAATTGCCTATTTCTTCCAATAATATTCAAGTAATTATCAGAGATCCAGATACTGAAATGAAAACCATCATTGAACAGAAATCCGCTGATGCAGATTTAACAATTGTTGGTCTTCGCAATGAAAGTATCAAGCATATCGGAGCGGAGTGCTTTGATGGCTTAGATAACCTTGGTAATACCTTATATGTGAGCGCAGCTGTTAAAAAGAAAATAAAATAATCCTATAGTTCTATACCCATATTTTGCATCAAAATACTAGCATTAAGACTCTTACAAACCCCTTTACGTAATTTGTAGTCAAACTCTAATTCATTCCCTTTGATATCCACTTCTAAGCATATATTTTCCATCAATCCAGGATATTCTTTTTCCATGTTACCCAATTCTAAATCATGCGTTGCGACTATACCTGCTCCCTGATCATTGATTAATTGTAGAATAAGGGCTTTTGATCCTTTGTGTCGATCAGTAGAATTGGTTCCTTTTAATATTTCATCTAGCAAATAAAACACATTGGATTCGGACTTAACCAGTTGAATAACTTTTCGAATACGTTTTAGCTCGGCATAGAAAGAAGAGGTGCTATCATGAAGATTATCGGTGTTGCGCATGCTAGTTATAACCTGAAGCACTGGGAGCTGAAGCGATGCCGCGCATACTACAGAGCCCGCATTTGCTAAAACAATATTCAATCCGATAGTTCTTAAAAAAGTACTCTTTCCTGCCATGTTAGAGCCTGTCAATAATTTAGTATGCCCTGATGTTGGAGAACTAAAATCATTACTAACTCGCTGCTGCTTGGGTAATAAGGGGTGCCCCAAAGCTATTCCCTTAAAATTTTGCTCTTCACTTATCTCTGGAAGCGTCCATTCCGGGTGATTATATGCTAGATTGGCCAAGCTGCATATTGCCTCTATCTCCCCTATAAAATCAAACCAATTTAAAACCTCCTTGTGATTATTTGCTCTCCATTGTTCTAATCGATAGACCCAATACAAATCCCAAGCCCCCAGCAAATTCAAAAAGATGACAAACACATTGTATCGAACATTCAGTTGATTGACTAAATACCCCAATGATCTTAATTCTGCCGAGGCAGGTTTCTCTGATTGGATAAGCCGATACTTTTCTTTTAAATAAAGGGTGGTCGGTTGATAAGATTCACAGTGTTTTAAAACATTAGCATAAACTTGAAGAGCCTCTTGTGCTTTTCCAGTTTGATGGTGCAAATCATTAACCCCTTGCAAAGTCTTTCTCAATACTAGAATAACTGGTAAAAAAACTAAGAAGGTCCAAAGCTCAAAGAGATAGTTGAATTGTAAACCAATAAACCCTGCAGAACAAACCATCGCCACAATCGGCATAAATCGAATCCAGGTTCCACGAATAATGTCCTTTCCAACAAACCACTCTTTCAGCAAGTCTAAGTTATACTGATCGTTTTTGTTTCCGGAGGCATGAGCCACTAAATATTGTCTAAAATCTTCTTGAAATTTCAAGGATTCTACCGAAGCTTGCCGTTGTAAAATGGTCTGAAAAGATGCCGGTTGACTTAACCATTGTGCCAAGCGGTTTTTCCCAAAAAAAGTCTGCCCTCTATTGATATATTGAAATAAAGAACGTTCACCAAAAATATCCAAATCGGCCGTGTAAGGGTGGTCGGCATCAAAAAAAGCAGCCCCAGCATCAAACTGACTGTAATTGTTGTATTGTGCCTCTAATTCGCTCGAATTCAAATCCGCTAAAGCCTGAGCAACTAACAGATCTTGCTGTAAGTTTAAATACCGATTTATCATCATGAAAAAACCAACAGCAAAAATCAGCGTGGCTAATAAGCCTATTCCTGCAGCAAACGTGGTCCAGATGTAAATACATGAGAATATGGCCACAAAAAAGTATATCAAGCGAAGTAATGCCAATCGAGTTGTTCTTTTTTTGATATCAGATACTTGATCCGCAAAGGCATTTGCTCTTTGTTGATAATTTTCTTGTAAATTATGAGGAATGGAATTTAATGCTTGGAACATATTCATCTTTTTGGCTATTGCTCTAGTCTACTTTTCTTCCTGTCAAGAAGAACCACAAACTATCATTTTTGAAGAAGAAAACACAACTTTAACGGTCTATGTTTTTGATTGTCTTGGAAATCCACTTTGCCCTGATAAAGTGCTGTATCCAGAGGTTTTTATTCAATTATTTGAATACCCTGATACCATTAACACTAGTCCAGATTTTTTACTCCATTCCGGAACAAGCAATGTGTCCGGAACCTATTATTTAGATGATTTAATAGGTAACAGCTATTACACCTTAAAAGCCATCAGTCCAGATAGTTTTATAGTACAAGAAGTTATCCGATTAGATCAAGGACAATCTAATGAGGTAGAACTTTTATTTCCGTAATAAAAGTCCCGTCAAGAACCTTCGATCTAACTGCCAAATAAGCAACATGAATAAAACAACGGTAATCAACCCGTATAGCAACTCGACCGTAAAGCTTGGCTGAGTCATATCAACTATCATTTTTCTCACGCCATTCACAAATGCAGCCATCAAAAGATATAAGCCCATTCGACCTACTCTATATGGTATTTTATAGTATTTCTGACCCCAGTAATAAGACAGTGAAACCATAACTAAATAGCAGGCAAGTGCAGCCATAGCCACTCCATAATAAGACCAGGTTGGAATGGTCCAAATAGCCACAAGCGCCGTAACCACAGAGCCTGAAATAGCAATAATAGAGGCATAAATCGTTCGATCCGTTAGCTTAAACCAAACCGAAAGATTGTAATAGATGCCCAGCAATATATAAGCAAACAACAAGAAAGGAACTACGCCTAAGCCTTCATACATCTCTTCATTTCGAATGATAAACTTAAGTATGGGAAGGAATCCCAAAATAGCTACAAAAGCAATGGAGGTAACCATGGTATATAACATGGTGGAATCCGCATATAATTGGCGATTATCCTCGCGATGCTTATTGTTGAAAAAGAAGGGTTCAATGGCATAATTATAAGCCTGTGTAAATAGGCTCATAATAACTGCTAGTTTCACATTTGCAGAAAAGATCCCAATTACCCCCCTAGCTTCCTCAACAGAATCTCCAAGTAAATACTTTAAGAAAAGATATCCAGCTTCCTTATTAAAGACTGCACAAAATCCAACTAAGACCAAGGGAAGTGTATATCCGAGCATTTTTTTCCATAGACTAAAATCAAATTGAAGTTTAATGCCATTGAAGGTGCCCAATAGCAACAAAAATATTAAAGTACTTGCGATCAATCCCGACCAAAAAACATACACTACACCTGTCCCATCTAAATTCATGCTCTTAATCAAACTCCAACTAGATTCAGAACCAAAATTGGGAACAAACCACAAGAAAAATAGTACAAAAAACAAGTTAATTAACACGTTCAATACCTTGAGGAAAGCAAACTTTCGAGGTTTTTGTTCTAGGCGTAGCTTAGCGAATGGAATCGCTGCTAAAGTGTCAAAGCCAATGATCAATAGGATGAGCTTTATATAATAGGATTGACCCTCTAAACTGAAACTGGAAGCAATTTGATCGGAGAAAATCCAAAGTGGGATTACAAAAGCCAAGGTGGAAAACAACAAAAATAGGGCAGAGGTGGAGAAGGATCGTTCAAGCTTCCCTGGGTCACTTCCAAACCTAAAAAAAGTAGTCTCCATCCTGAACGTGAACAGGACCATCAAAATAGCTGAATAAGTAAAAAGCTCCGTAACTAAACCATACTCTGTTTTAGAAAATACATCTGTGTAAAAGGGAGTAAGTGCTATAAAATGTAATATGCGGCCGAGTATACTCGATATTCCATAATACATGGTTTCCCCAGCTAATTGCTTAAATACAGACATAGCTTTGTAAATACTTAGTTAAAACAGTTTAATTTTTCTCTAATCTCTCTCAATATCTAAACTAATCTGCTTTTTTTTTAATTTATTGTAAAAAGGGCTTATTCCAAAATTCCTACTCCATGATAAAGCATACTTGCACCATATTTTTTCTTTGCATAGGCCTGTCTGCTTGGGCTCAACAAATCAGTATTTCTGAACCAATAGATCTAGACCTAGACTATTACTACAATCTTTTGGGTGTTGAAAACAACAAGTACTACTTCTTAAAAGGTGGAGATCAAGACTATGAGCTTATAAACTTTGATGAATCGCTTAACAAAAGATGGGAGTCCAGTTTTAAAATGGATAAAAAGAGACCTAAGTTTATCGATGCGCAATTATTGGATAAAACCATTAATGTCCTCTATCATTATGACGAGAAAGATGGTGCCTACCTTAAGCTAGTCAAGCATAATTTAAATGGAAACATTATAGATTCGAGTAAACTCGAAATCATTTACGATAAACTTGGAGTGCGCCCAGAACTTAGAATTGAGACCTCAGAAAATAAGCGCTTTAAACTCTTTTGGAATCAGGAAGGAAATGGCTTAGTCAACTATTGGATATTAGACTTACAAAAAGGTGAAATTATTACTAAAAATCATTTCCCTTTATCTAACGTCATAGGTTCTAAACAATACCATAAAATATTAGTCAGTAACAAAGGGCTTGCCTTTATGGTGCTTTCCATTCAAAACACCAAAAAGAAAGTCAATAATCACCTGTACAAAGTATTCAAACTAAATACAGAAAAAGCGGTCTTTAAACGGGCTTTTAATATTGAAATGGATGGAAAGTTGACAGTCTCTGTAGACTTTACCTACGATAATTTGAATGACCAAATCATTGGTGGTGGCTACTATGGGGATGAATCCATTTATGAAGCTTCCGGAGTGTTTTATGTTAGAATTCCTTCAAACAGAAACCTAGAGCGCGTGGTAGCCTTCACCTCCGTAGATTTTCAAAAAGAATTATTTTCAAACAAAAGGAGGTCTAAAAATCAATTCACGGATGTTTTTGTCAAAGATCTCATGCTAGGATTAAATGGTGAATTGATCTTTATAAGTGAGCAAATTCGTTCAAGAACCTATTCAGACAACCTAACTAGAAGTACCTCCTTGAAAGTGGATTACTTTTTCACAGACATGTATCTCGTATCTATAAACCCCAATGGAGAGGTTTATTGGATTAACACCTTGAAGAAAAAACAAATTTCTCAAAATGACTCAGGGATTTATTCGTCCTTCTTCTTATTTAAGGATCCCAAAGCCATGAGAATTATCTTCAATGATGAAATTTCCAGAGATGGTACAGTTAGTGAATACATTATACGCGGAGATGGAACCTATGACAGGGACATTGTTTTCAACACAGAAAAACAAGAATTAGGCCTGAGATTACAGGACAGCGAACAAGTAGCTAAAAATGTTTTATTGATTCCTTCTCAGATAAAAAGAGCCGTAAGAATAGTGCGGGTTACTTTCTAGAGCCATAGCCTGGGCACTTCAGCTCACCAAAATAATACATTAGGCCTACTCGTAAATAGGCAAAACTATCATTTGTAGAAGAGTTTCCACGCTGTCTTCCAGGTTCTGTCATCAAAGCAGTATCCACTCCTTCAATAGGAATAGAACGATCCGACAATATAGCCGCTAATTCACCATTAATCTGCTCAATATCATCTTTATCCGCATAGACAGTAGAAACATCATCTAAATAATCTGAATTCATTCTACGGCCAGATAACTCCAAGTTCACACTCCAATAATAGTTGATGTCAAACTTCAATCCTATTCCATAATTGATAGCTAGAGCATTGGTTCTATACTCCTCACCCTTAAATTGCCCTTCGGTACCCAATTCCCTTAATTCAACTAAATCTCCATTATACTCCGTCATTGGATTATAATAGACAGTAGAAAAACCTGCTAGAACATAAGGCGTGAAAAACTCATTAGAAGAACCATGGAAATAAGGCAAAAAGTTGAACTCAAATTGTGCATTAGCTTCTAATAAAGGGGATTGAAAAGATAAATTTCTAGCCTGCTCGAAAAGATTGTCGGAATCCGCATCGTAAGCACTTACTTCTCCATAGTTTCCTGAAAAACGCAAACAAACACGCTCGTTAAAATTGAATCGTGCAGCAACTGCAAAGGCTTTGCCAGGATCTGTGAGGCGGAAGTTTGAATTCAAGTCTCCAAAATAATGAGAAACACCAACGAGACCTCCTGCCTCCCATCCACGTTGAGCGTGAATGGAGCCAACAGATAGTAAGACCAGTACAGCTAGAAAAAACTTCTTCATTTTGTATCAACAATTTAAAAATGCACGGGGTATAGCATATTAGCACTGCAAATATGCAAAATATTGTAGAAACCAAGCTTATAACGGAAGATTTTGACCTCTCGTATAAGTCTATGCCTTATTAATGAATTAAAATGCTTGAATTAAAAATATAGCTGTCCTTTTGTGAATATCAGGACGCTTAGACTTTCGCCAGTCACTTATAGTTTTGCTACAAATTAGCTCCTGATCACCATTCAATTCGGAAGCAAATGCAAACCTAGTTTTAGCTTGTAGTACTTTTGTCGCAGTTTCGATAACTTGATTGTTTCGATAGGGTGCCTCAATAAAAATTTGCGTCTCTTTTCTGCGATTGGAATCAGCTTCTAATGCCTTTAAGCTTTTCTCTAACTCGCCTTTTTTATAGGGTAAATAACCCTTGAAACAAAATTGCTGGCCATTCATACCTGATGCCATCAAAGCTAACAATATGGAAGAAGGCCCAACCAAGGGAACCACCCGAATACCTAAATCATGCGCGGCGCGCACAAGCTCAGATCCTGGATCGGCAACCGCAGGACAACCAGCCTCTGACATTAGACCCATATCATGTCCATCCAATGCAGGTTGTAATAAGG
>CAXQNQ010000080.1:0-7817 GCA_964225135.1 Mesoflavibacter profundi | reverse complement strand
AGTGGGGAAGAGGATGGTTCCATAGAAGTCAATACTACTGGCGCTATGGGCGGCTTAGAATTTTCCATTGATGGTGGTCAAACTTGGCAAAGTTCCAATATTTTCAGTGGCTTGGGTTTTGGGGAATACTTTTTGGCGGTGCAGGATTCAGAAGGATGTATTGTATATGCTACTGTAATAGTGGAAGCCGATATCAACTCCGTGACTTATGTGTACAGTGATATGTATGTTGAAATCAAGCCTAATCCAACTATGGGTGTTTTCATTATTGATGTACATGGAGTAGATCAAGATGGCTTGTATTTACCTATTCAAATACTGGATGCGTCTGGAAAGATTGTATATAATGTTGATTTGGTTTGGTATGATGATATGTATACCAGTCAGATTTCAATCTTTGAAGAACCTGCTGGAATGTATTTTATTCGATTCAAGCGATCGGATATCAAACGCATGGTGAAGTTGATTAAATTGTAAGTATGGAATATAAAAAAGGCCCTGGAAAATACTCCAGGGCCTTTTTTGATGCTACACTATTATTGCTTGACAATAGTTTGAGCGAATTGTTGATCTGGTGTTATGATTTGGATGAGGTACATACCAGCTTTTAGATGGTCTATGGACCATTGCAAGGACCAATCGTATGTTTTATGATTGACCTGTTCTTGCTGGATGAGCTTACCACTCATATCCAATAATTTTACGACTATATCCTGGCCTTCCAGCCCTTGTAGTTCGATATGGAACATATCTGATGTTGGATTTGGATACACGGAGAATAAGCTGTTTTGTTGAATCTCCTCGGTATCTGTGATGTCACCGATTACAAAATCGTAGTATAGGGTTCCTCCGAAATCAGGATTGAACACTTTTACTGCGATGTCCAGGAAGTCGTTGATTTGTTTAGAGATGGCTAAGTTTCCTACTCCTACGTTTTGACCCACAACGTCCCAGTACCAGAAGTCCAGCCCATCATTGCCGCTATCTTCAAAGACTAAGGTATAGCAGCCTGGGATGAGGTTCATTTCATCCTTATATAATGTTGAATTGGTCATGTTATCTCTATTTAAGACTACATTACCGGCATTGTCTAAGATTCGATAACTATTCTCACTCGCTCGGTTGTTGGTTTGCAGGCGAATGAGCAGTTGATCAGATGCATTGAAGGTGTCGACTTGTTTGAAAGTAGAATTCATCTGATTATTATCGCTGTAGTCATCTGCTTGTCCATTTACGGATACAATTGATGCTTGGAAGGTACCTGTTTCTAATCCATTGGCATAAAAGGCAATGGATCCTATAGGTAAATTCAAGACTTGGCTCTCCCCTGGAGGCAGGTCAAGCATAAAGGTTTCTTCTGATGCATAAGGTCCTCCAATGACTTCATACGCAATAGTTATGGTAGTCAAGGTACTTGATCCCGTATTTTTAATTTCTATTTCTGCTTCATTACAAGACGGATTTCTTCTTTCCTGTTCGACAAAATCATCGGGACTCAAGATACGCTCGATGGATGCGTCTAGATTGAAGTTATAAGCTCCATAAGTAACGAGTTGATTGGAAACTAAGTAGTTTTCACTAGATCCTGAACTGGTGTTTAATCCATAATCCAGTGAAATAATTTCACCGGGTTCTACATATTCATCTAGGTTGAAGATATGGACATCTGATGGAGCACCAGGACACCAGCCTGCTCGATCAAAAATCCAAGTTCCTCCTTGGGGATAGATCGGATTTTGCCCACAATATTTCCAAACCTCATAGTTAAATTCTTTACTTCCACCATTCAAGTTGATATAGTGTTCTTGAGGAATGAACTCTCCATTCTGCCCATGCCCGGTGATAGTGGACCTGATTTTATAGTGGGTGGCATACGGTTGCAACGCTATATCTCTAGGTTCCATGTAGCTTTGATCTGCTAGTCCTCCAGGGTAAACCCTTCTAAACGGCCAGATATTTTGAATGTCTAGTACTTCTCGTTCGGGTGTTCCTTCGATAAATAAGAATTTGATATCGAGCTCTTCTTGATTTTGACCGCCCATTTCGATAGAAAGTCTTTTGCTGCCTTGAAGGATAGGAGCATAGTCTGTTACATCGAAAACGAATGTCTTACCTTGTGGAGTTAGGTCTATAAAGAAACCATAGGGTGTCACTAAGGAAAGGATTTCGTATTTCGCTGGGAATTTATTGAAGTATTGCAGTGTGGTGATATCTACGCTGGCTTCTGTATCATAGAAAACACTGTCTACTATAGTTCCATCGGGACTGGTGATATATTGATAACCACTCTCGTAAACATAATCAACTTGATCTTCTACTAAGTTGTTAGACGCGTCTACTATATAGGTCGTCACCGTATTAGGTTCAACTGGTATTTCTTCATCAAAGTACAAAACGGTATTATTCAGATCGTATGTACCTTGATAAAAGCTTGTAGTTGGTCTTTTATTCAGGGCCGTGAAATGTTTGAAAACATCCTCTGAGCGGTAGGCTACTGCGAATGGTTGACCTGATCTATCTACTGTTACGTTGTAGTCAGAGAGTGTAATAACTTCGCTGCTATTCAAGTCTTCAAAGTCAAAATAGCTCAACAGATCTGCGAAGTCTGGGTGCTCGATTGTGGTTTGCATATGCATTAAGTTTTGAATGGCTGCAGCATCTAATTCTTTCTTCCAGATACTCAGATCATCCATTTTGCCATAGTACGAATTTCCACTAACAGAGGTTCCAATTAAGAATTTTTCGTCTAGGTTTATAGCATTGGTCATGCCTGTTCCACTGTGCCACTCTTGCCCATTGAGGTATATTTTCATGGAACCCGTGGCTGTATTTTTAGTGAACGTCCAATGCGTCCAATTGCCTTCGTAGTCAATTGGGTTAACTGGCTTATTGATTCTATTATAACCAGAACCTAGGTCTCCACAATCCCAATATACTTGGCCATTGGACCAAGGTAGGTGGATATTGACTTGTCTTCCTAGATCAGTGGAACATTCTATGATGGAGTTATTCTGTGGCATGATATCTGGGTCACCATAAGCCCAAAAGGCGATGGTTATCTCATCGTAGGTGCCTTGGATATTGGAGGTATTGAGTTCGTAGTATCCATTTCTATTGAAGTAGGCCGATTGATCTGTTGAGTGGTGTGCTAGGGTCATGGATTCCATCGTTTCTTCTGCAGCTAGAGAGAAGTCAGATGCTGCTGGAGTAGGTGGTGTGTAGCTGATTTCCACTAGAATGTTTTTTCCAGCTTCCCAAGTAAAGGGTTGGTAGAAGTTGAAAAGTTGGTTTCCTGTGGCCCAGAACTCCATATTTTGGTGAAATACTTCTGTAAATCCATCCGTATGTGGGTTTGCTGGATCTAGCACAGCTTCGTCTATGTTTTTGAGCTTTATTTTGAATAAGTTGAGTATCGGAGATGTATTGTTAACCTTTAATTTTAAACGGTGTACGTCACCTGGACTCAGGCCTGAAGTTGTCAGTTCATCTGCGGTGTAGAGGAACTGCATTTTGTTCGCAGGAGCACTAGTAGGCATAGCTAAGTCGGTATTTTCTGTACCAACAGCTGCTTCTGTCTCTGACGTGATATTTATGCTGGTCAGGTATTGGGGATGTTGGATATAGGAGTAAGTTGGCTGCGTGGTGTAGGTAAACTGATCCCCAGAGAAGTTGGAGATGATGTGACTTGGATGTGTTGCTTTTGCCGAATCTACGCGGGTGGTATCTGTGATAAAGGTGTTACAAGAGTAATCCCATTCTCCACAACCTTGGGAGTTATCTCCCGGATTGATGGCTGCATCATGACAGCGCATGTTATAGTACATTAATATTTTTCTGTATGTCGTACCATCAGGTTCTGGAAAGTCATAATAGCCTGCTCGGAAATTATCTTCCCATTGCAGGGTTTGAATAACGGTAGTGTCTTGCGCATGTACTTGTAAGGCAGCAGCTAAGCAGCATACCACTGCTGCAAATCGGTAAAAAGTCAACATAGTGAAAATTTTATTGTGTATTCCCTTTAAATATAGGGAATAGGAGTTTGTTGACCTAACCTATTAAGTGGTTTTTATGGCTGTTTCTGGCACTTTGGCTGCTTCTATTTTAAGCTTTTGAATGGCTTTGTAAAGGAAAGCGATGGTAACGATGGTGGCTAGTACATCCGAAACGGGGAAGGCTAGCCAGATCCCTTTGAGCTCATACTTTAATGGAAGGATTAAGATAAAAGGGATTAGGAACAGGCCCTGCTTGGTCAGGGTAAGGAATAAAGCAGGGAGGGCTTTACCGATTGCTTGGAAATAGGCAGACCCTATGAGTTGGGCAGTAATTAGTGGTGTTGCAGCAAATACTATGACCATGGCTTTGGGTGTCATAGCTAGGATTTCTTGTTCTGCTGGACCTACAAAGATTTGTGTCATCAATAGTGGGAAACACAAAATGAATACAAAGATTGATCCAGCGATGATGCTACCATAAATGACGGAGAGTTTGATAGCGGATTGTACCCGATCAAATTTTTTGGCACCATAATTATAACCTGCGATAGGTAAGAATCCTTGTGTGATGCCCAGTACAGGAAAATTGGTAAACATCATCAATCGACTGATAATCCCGTAGGCCGCTACGGCTGTTTCTGCTCCATAAGTCAGTAAGGCATTATTGAGCACGATAGCAAGTAAACTAACGGTACCTTGTCTAGCTAGTGTAACGGAGCCGATGGAGAATATGGGTTTAACTAGGTCTTTGCGGAGTTTGAGGAATTCATTTTTGTATTGGATAGTGGATTGTCCTCTCGCGTAAAACAAGAACGAATAGGTTGCAGAACTCAGGTATCCAATCACTGTGGCATAAGCTGCACCTTCCATACCCCATTTAAATCCGATAATGAAAATAGGGTCGAGTACTAGATTGACTAAAGCGGAGATAACCATGATCATCATGGCTTTTTTGGGTGCTCCTTCCGCACGCATCGCGTTATTGGACATCATGGACCAAGCTAGGAATGGGATACCTAGGATGAGTGCATTGAAATAGGCTTTGGCGGGCTCAAAGATATTTCCTTTGGCACCAAACAGCATCAAAATATCGTCCATGAATGCATAGGCTATCAGCATGATGACTATAGATAGGATACCCGTGAGTGCAATCATGTTACCGAAGGTGTGATTGGCTTCGGATTGATTTGAAGCGCCTAAAAATCGGGAGATTAGGGAGGAACCGCCGACCCCTATGGCCATTCCGATGGAAGCGATAAGGAAGGTGATGGGCATAACTACGGAAACTGCCGCGATACCCATGGAGCCAACGTATTTGCCTATGAAAATGGTATCTGCAATGAAATAGATGTTCATTACCAAGAAGCCCACTGCTGCAGGTACTGCCATTTTGCGAATGAGGGCAGGCATGTGGAGTTGTCCAAGGGCTTCGGTATTGGTCATGTGCTATTTGTTTTTACGAATGTACAACAATAGCATGGGATATAAAGGTTTATGAGAAAATAAAAAGACCGGAAAGCATATCCGGTCTTCAACAAACAATGAACTAAACAATCGACACTTAATGGTCAGAACTATGAAAACACAGGGTCAATAGCGGGTTTATTTTTTAGGGCTGAGAATTTCGAATTCACTTAGGATAATAGAAGGTGAATAGCGTATGATACCTTTTTTATCCTCGTATTTGTTGTATACGAGTTTGCCTTGGATGAGCACTTTAACTCCTTTTTTGAGTAGTCTCTCTACTAGTTCGGCCGTTTTTCCAAAGGCAACGATATTATGCCACTGAGTATTGGTGACTTTTTCTCCGCTACTATTCCTGTAATAATCGGATGTAGCCACTGAAAATTTGGCAATGCTGAGGCCAGTTTTTGTGTTAATGATTTCTACATCTTTTCCAAGATGACCAATGAGTTGGATTTTGTTTCTGGTACCTGATAGGGCCATGGTTTAAGGGTTTTGATTTTTAATGGTTATGTAGACAAGTTGCTATGTCTTTGCATCAATATTTGCGAGTTTGAAAAAAAGTTTTTTGCAGGAATTGAGAGTCAGTAACTGTATTCTGGTTTTAAAAATTCTTATGAAAGCATTTTATAAAATTCACAGGGGTGAGACTCGTTTGTTTGTTCAATTTGAATATGATGAAGCTTTAATTAATCGAATTCGTGCAATTGAGGGTCGGCGATATAGTCAATCTGAGCAGAGTTGGCATTTTGGAATTGATCGTACGAGTTGGTACAGTTTGATCGAGATTTTTCCTGAAATTAAACAACGGTTAAGGCCTAGGTTTCAACCGTTACAGAAGGGTGACGGAGGACCTGTTCAGGTCAAGCAGTTGCTGGACTATGAAGGTTGGAAGAAGCGTGAGCGTAAAAAGTTAAAAAAGCCATACGATCAGCGATTAAATGGTTGGCAGAGGAAGGTTATAAGTGATTTGGAGGAGCAGTTGGTATTAAAGCGGTTTAGCAGACATACCATTAAGGTATATTTGAGTTCATTGACCTTGTTTTTATTGTATACGGATAAGGTTAACATGGAAGATGTAACTAAGAAGGATGTAGAATCTTTTTTGCGATACATGTATAATGAGCGAAATATTTCGGAGAGTTACATGAATCAGATCATAAATGCCATTAAAGCCTATTATGAGAAGGTGTTGGGGTGGCCTAAGATGCGCTTTGATGTGGCGAGACCTAAGCGTCCATTTAAGGTGGTGGAGCCTTTTTCAAGGGAGGAAGTAGAACGATTTTTTTCTGTAATTAAGAATTTAAAGCATAAGTGTATATTGATGCTGATATATTCGAGTGGTTTGCGAATAAGTGAGGCTTGTAATATTCGGAAGAAGGATATCAAGTGGGATCATGGATTGGTTTATATCAAGGAAGCTAAGGGTAAGCGAGATCGATATTCTGTTTTAGCTAAGTCCATGGAACCTGTTTTACGCGCTTACATTAAAGCATATGCTCCTAAGTATTATTTGTTCGAAGGTGATCGACCAAAGGCTCCTTATAGTTCAAGTTCTGTAAATAAGATTTTTGGTCGTGCCAAGTTGAAGAGTCAGGTGAATCCGGAGGCAACGGTACATACTTTGCGGCACACTTTTGCTACACATTCTATGGAGCATGGCATGTCTTTGAGGACTATTCAAAAATTGTTAGGGCATCGGGATATTAAGACTACCGCTAGATACTTGTATGTAACTTCTGAGACTTTGAGAAAAGCTAAAAGTCCGATGGATCATTTGGACATTGATTTTGGGGAAGAAGGAGAATAGTATAAGTAAAGGAAATATTAAATTTCATCTCTAAAATTTAATCCGTGAATTTGTGTTCTCTAATTTATTGGTATTCAATAATTTGTTTATTAAATTAAAGGAAGGCAAGTCTGGTGTATAATAGATTTGTCAGACCATAAAATATACTAACTAAAATTTAAGACATGAAAATCACATCATTGATGTCCTTGTTCGGGGGCTTATTTCTATTGGCATTGACTGCTTGTGAGTCGGGGCCAAAAGTTACTAAAGCAGAAGTTGAAACCTTTGTAGATACACACTTAGCCAGCCAGTTAGGTGGGCAAGAGGATGCGGTAAATGCGTACAATGCTACCTTAAGTGATGAGCTGGTAGGTTGGGCTAATGCATCTTGGCCATCTACACCTTCTGTTTATGATAAAGCAAATACTAAGGCGGACTGGTTTTATGAAGATTCAATCACTCATGAGATTCATGATATTTTGATTTTGGGTTCAGATGCCCACGTGATGGGTAGTGCGAAGTGGTATGCTGGAGGGGTAGAGACTTTTGGTAATAACTTCAGTGGAATT
>CAXQNQ010000079.1:0-6443 GCA_964225135.1 Mesoflavibacter profundi | reverse complement strand
AAAGCTAAAGGAGGTTCAATGATTACTGCTAATTTAGCCTTTGATTATAATAAAGATGTCCTAGCAGTACCTGGCCGTACTCATGATGCCAAAAGCAAAGGTTGTAACCTTTTAATCAAAACCAATAAAGCAAGTTTAGTTGAATCAGCAGAAGATATTGCACATGCTTTGAATTGGACGAAACAAATTTCCTTAAACCTTAAAACAACTATAATCCCGAAGCTTACTAGTGAAGAAGAAAAGCTCTTTAAACTCATTTATGCCCACAGAGAATCAACTATTGAGCAAATCTTTGCACAAAGTAGTTTGTCATTAGATAAAATTAACTCAACTTTGTTAAGTCTGGAGTTTAAAGGCTTGATAAAAAGCCTACCAGGAAAACGAATAGTCTTAATAAACAGTTAGCCATAAAGTTTACATAGTGAAAAAACTACTTTATTTCATTCCTGTCATTGTTTTTATTACAGCTTGTAACAAAAAATTTGATTCCGTAAATACCAATGAAGATAGCATGTTGCCTAAACCAAGCAATGTGATTCTATTAATTGGAGACGGCATGGGACTTACCCAAATTACTGCTGGCCTTTACTCCAATAATAACACACTAAACTTAGAAGCATTTAAGCATATAGGACTACACAAATCTTATGCATCCAATAAGTTAATTACCGATTCAGCGGCAGGAGCCACAGCTTTTGCCTGTGGAGTAAAGACATATAATGGAGCTATAGGTGTAGATCCAGATACCATACCTGTAAAAACGCTTCTAGAGATGGCAGAAGATCAAGAAATGCCAACCGGAATTGTAGCAACGTCTACTATTACCCATGCAACACCCGGTTCATTTGTGGCGCATCAGCCCAATAGAAAAATGCAAGAAGCCATAGCAGAGGATTTCCTTACTTCGAATGTGGACCTATTTATTGGGGGCGGTATGAAATATTTTACCGCTAGAGAAAAAGATGATAGAAATATAGCGGATGAGCTAGAGGCCAAAGGCTATCAAGTTGAAAGTTTTTTTGACATTGAATTAGAAGATGTAAGTATTAATCCTTCTAAAAACTTTGGATACTTTACTGCTAACGATAGCCCATTACCTGTTGCCTCTGGCAGAAATTATCTGCGTCCGGCTACTGATCTTGCTTTAGAATTTTTATCTAATAGGTCCAATGAAAATGGATTTTTCTTAATGATAGAGGGGTCTCAAATCGATTGGGGAGGGCATGCCAATGACTCCGATTATATTATCAGTGAAATGATTGAATTTGATAAAGTAATTGGCCAGGTCCTTGAGTTTGCAAAAACAGATGGTAACACCTTAGTTGTCGTTACTGCAGATCATGAAACAGGAGGCTATGCCATCAATCCTGGCTCTGAAATGGGCTCCATTGTTGGTGCATTTACGTCTGATTATCACACTGCTGCTCTTATACCTGTTTTTGCCTATGGTCCAGGATCAGAAATGTTCTCTGGTATTTATGAAAACACGCAAATCCACGATATTATTAAAGCATTGAAACGTTTCCAATAAAAAAAGCGGCATGAAAACCATGCCGCTTTTTTTATAAATGCCTTTCCGCGTGATAAGAAGATCGAACAAGAGGGCCACTTTCCACAAAATTCAATCCTTTCTTCAAACCAACTTCTTTATACTTGGCAAATAAGTCTGGATGAATATATTCCACAACCTCTAGGTGCATTTTAGTAGGTTGTAAATACTGCCCAATGGTTAAAACATCGCAACCGTGTTCTACTAAATCATCCATAGTTTGATACACCTGTTCCTCTGTTTCACCAAGACCTACCATAATACCCGTCTTAGTTCTATAACCTAAATCTTTTATTCTTTTGATTTGCTCCAAACTCCTATCATATTTCGCTTGTGGACGCACTTTTCTATATAAATCCCTTACTGTTTCCATGTTATGGGAAACAACCTCTTGACCACCAGCAATCATACGCTCTAGGGCTGGCCAATTCGCTCTGACATCCGGAATTAAAGTTTCTATAGTCGTCTCTGGAGAAGTTTCTTTAACTGCTTTTACGGTTTGATACCAGATTTCTGCTCCCCTGTCTTTAAGTTCATCCCTATTAACAGATGTAATTACAGCATGTTTAACCTGCATCAAACGAATAGCCTCTGCAACTCTTCTAGGTTCATCTACATCATATTCTGGTGGTCTTCCCGTCTTTACCGCGCAAAATGAACAAGATCTGGTACAAGTATTACCTAGTATCATAAATGTAGCAGTACCCGCACCCCAACATTCGCCCATATTTGGACAATTACCACTTTGACAAATGGTGTGCAAGTTATACTCATCAACAAGATTTCTGACTTTTTTGTAGTTCTCCCCGATAGGCAATTTAACCCTCAACCAGTCTGGCTTCCGCCTTCTACCACCATCATCTTTTTTATCTACAATTGGAAGTTCAATCATCGCTTTCTTTTTAACAACACTCGCCTCTAACTTTTGTTAGAAAAGCTTAGCTTCTTTTTCCTAACTGCAAAGTTAAGAAAAGATTGATGAAATATGGTCGGTTCTCTACACCATCAATTGGAACCATAACAGGGATCCGTTTTGCAAATACATCAACCGCAAGACCCGCCTCAACAGCTCTTAAATATTCGTCAAAAGCACCCCAATCTACATGTACTGCAATCTTTGCTGAGCCTCCTGGAATTACACCTATCTCATCAAGGCCAATTGACCATGGCGCAGAACCCCGCATTAAATTCGTGTTGAGAAATTCTTCAGCTGTTTCCTCGGAATATTTAACGGCTGATGATCGTTGATCAAAGTTCCTAATTAGCACATAATAAGGCTTAGTTAAACCAAGGTTGAACCCAACATTGTAGTTTATTCCTACTGCAACCCCTTTTATCCTTGACTTTTCCGAAAAATAACGCTTACCACCTACTGAGGCTGTTATGGCATAGAAATTATTTTGTTTACCAAAAACAACGGACTCTGTTAAATCAGAGTTGTTCAGCGATAATTTATACTCTTTATGGTGTTTAAATTCAGTAAAACTGACCCCAAAGTATCTAGTCTTATAAAAGGTATTTAGTTTACCCCAATTAACACCAAAGCCATAACCTTTAGTTTGTTTGGTTAAGTCTACACTAAACTCACTATTATAAATTATTCCTGTACCACTGTAGCGCTCTTTTTCCACTCCTGTTGACTGAGAAAAAGCAGCAGTGAACCAAAAACAAATCAAACCAATGATGTAAAGTTTCTTATTCAGCATATCGTCAATATTACAAGACCAAATCCTTTAGTAAAATATAAGTTAAACAACTTGTAAACTCAAAAATTACAGCCCTTTTAGACCTATTTTCACTTTTTAAGGTATATTAGAACACTTAATTGCACAAAAATGATGGAAAGTGCCTTAATTCTGCTCAACAATAGCCAAACGAATAGGCATCATTATATCTTTCAGTTCGTCTTTGAAGAGAACCTCGGGATTCCTTTCGAATGTACCTCAAATATTTCACAATTTGAGGAGGCAAATAATTCCATTAAAATCAATTATTCAAACAATCCATGCAATACTACATGTGCTTTATCTGTATTTAACGCAGATTTCCTCCAACAAATTGGATTTAACCAAAATATGCCCACCATAATAGGCTCAGGTAAAGAAACCACTATCTTTCCAGGTCCTGTAGATTCAATTTTCGATTTTAATTTTGATGTGTTTAGCGCTATATTTTTCCTATTAACTAGATATGAAGAATATCAAGACATGCCCAAGGATCAGCATGGTAGATTTCAAGCTAAATATTCCGTTGCGGCAAAACATCAATTTCTTCAATTTCCATTAATAGACATTTGGTTAGATGCCATTCAACAAAAATTAAATCTACCCAATGGTGCCCAGCGAAAATTTAAATTCTTACCCACTTTCGATCTTGACCAAGTCTGGTCCTATAAACATAAAGGGTTAAGTCGTTTAGCTGTAAAATTAGTAAGGTCTCTAATTAGACTTGAGCGAAGAAATATTATAGATATTATTAACATCCTAACCGGAAAAAAACAAGACCCGTATTATGTTTTTAGTTATCTATTTCAACTCCATAACCAATATGAACACATTCATCCCATATACTTTTTAGCCGTTGGTAAGTGGACCAGCTATGACAAAAACACCCCCATTAGAAAGCAATCATTCCGGCAGTTTATTCAAGACTTATCCTCCAGATTCAAAGTGGGACTTCACCCGTCATACGCCAGTAATACAAAATCAAACCAACTCCAGAAAGAATATAATGATCTGCAGGATTTAATAGCCTATCCATTAAAAAGGTCTCGCCAACATTTTCTAAAAGTAACCTTTCCAGAAACTTATTCGAATCTTATTCAAATTGGAATAGAAAAAGAATTTAGCATGGGATATGCTGAAGCTATCGGCTTTAGAGCTTCGACCGCTAGAAATTTCCTATGGTATAATTTAGCACTTGAAAAAACAGAGCAGTTAAGAATTTATCCATTCCAACTCATGGATGTTACCTTATTTAATTGCCTCAATAGATCTACCCAACAGGCCTTGAATGATTTTGAGCACATCAAAAAACAAATTGAAACCTATGGTGGAAACCTTATTACCATTTGGCACAATAGTTCTTTTGATGAAAAAGAGGGTTGGGATAAATCCAAGCAAACTTTCTTCGAAACCATGTACAGCGAAGCTGCACAGAGTCAGATTTTTTCCTGAATTAATCCCTTACACACCACAAGAATAATTGCATTTAGCTATATTTAAGGTCCAGCTAACTCAATTAAAGCGAGCATTATGGCAACTCATATACTGACTAATAAAAATAGTATTACAAATAACTTTTTGGCCGAACTCAGGGATGTAGATATCCAAAAAGACTCCTGGCGTTTTAGAAAAAATCTAGCGCGGCTATCTATGGTTATGGCCGTAGAACTAAGTAAAACGCTTAATTATCAAATTATTGAAACAGAAACCCCTCTTGGTATTTCCGTTAGTAATCTGCTCTCTGATTCCATAGTGGTAGCATCTATTTTACGGGCAGGTATACCCATGCACAATGGGTTTCTTGAGGTTTTTGATCAAGCTGAAAGTGCCTTTGTTTCAGCTCAAAGGAAAGTACACAAGACCGGAAATTTTGATATAGAACTAAGTAAAGTAAGTGCTCCTGATTTATCAAACAAAGTGCTGATATTGTGTGATCCTATGCTGGCAACTGGTGCCTCTATTGATGTAGCTATTCAAGCCTTGGCAGAATATGGCACTCCTCAAAGTGTCCATATTTGTACTGCCATTGGTTCTAGGGCCGGAAAGGAACATGTTGAACGCTTATACCCTGAAGCACAACTTTGGATAGGAGATCTTGATGAAGAATTAACTGGCAAGTCTTACATTGTTCCTGGGCTGGGTGATGCAGGTGATTTAGCGTTTGGACAAAAAATCTAATATTATGGATCAGACCTTATCTAGTGGACTTATACTTGCTATAATTATTGCATACTTCGGTTTTTTGATATTAATTTCCTTCCTAACAGGAAGAAAAGCAGATCAAGCAGGTTTTTTTATAGGTAACAAAAATTCCCCTTGGATAATGGTTGCCATTGGAATGATTGGAACCTCCTTATCTGGAGTTACCTTTATTTCACTTCCTGGAGCCGTAGGTAATGGCGGCATGAACCAAAGCCTTTCTTATATGCAAATGGTCTTTGGTTATTTGATAGGGTACTTCATTATAGCCAGTGTATTGCTCCCATTGTACTATAGACTCAATCTTACATCCATATATACCTTTCTAGGCAATAGATTTGGCCGCGAAGCCCACTTAACAGGATCTGCCTACTTTCTATTATCTCGGACTGTTGGAGCTGCTTTTAGGCTGTTTTTGGTGGCCGGTGTTTTACAAGCATTTGTAACAGGACCAATGGGCATTCCTTTTTGGCTAACTGTAGCAGCCACAATAATACTCATTTGGATCTATACATTTTCAGGTGGAATCAAGACAATCATTGTCACAGATACTATTCAGACTATCTGTATGATTCTAGCCGTAATCTTAACCCTTTATGCTATTGGAAATAGTATGGGTATTGGAATATTAGATATCCCTGATTTTGTCCATAATGGCCAATTTGGTCAAATGATCTTTACCGATAAGCTCTGGTCAGATGGAAATAATTTCTGGAAACAACTGATTAGTGGTGCCCTAATAGCGTTAGCCATGACTGGATTGGATCAAGATATGATGCAAAAAAATCTATCCTGTAGATCGCTGAAAGATGCTCAGAAAAACATGTTAGTATTTTGTGTGTTATTGGTCTTAGTAAATCTAATTTTCTTATACATGGGGGCTATGTTGTATGAATACGCCGCATTAGAAGCTATTAGTGTTCCTGAAAGGCCAGATCATTTATATCCAACCATTGCACTAAATCACTTAG
>CAXQNQ010000078.1:0-5407 GCA_964225135.1 Mesoflavibacter profundi | reverse complement strand
TATGCACCACTCCATCGATTACAGCCTCAGCTGTTTGCGTGAAATTTAATTCTATAGGATTCCCAGAATCGTCTATAGTATAGACTGCTTGTTGGGCAGGTATGATAGCAGGTTGTGATATTTGCACTTCCTCCTTATCATTGGAATACAAGGTCCATCCTAATAATAAACAAAGACTAGTTACAGTAAGCGAAACTAGGCCAGATAAAAAGAGCGTTTTCTTCATTTTAGTACAAATTTTGGTTTTCATGTAATGGAACGAAACACATTAAACCATTATTCTGTATGAAGTCTTTATTTGACTAAATCCTGATTTTTATCCCAGTAATCATATCTGTTGTAAATGACTAAAATGAGCCATCCAAAAATTACAGCTGTGAGTATTAGAATATTGTTTAACAAGCCTTCGACCGAAAAAGAAAGTCGAATTAAAATGGTTGAAATCACAAAACCAGAATTTCTAATCACTTTGTGGAATTGATCTGTGAAGAAGAATGAGACTAACAACAGGATTACATCCACAATAATTAAGATTGTAAAGAACTCATCAAAGAACACATGATTAATGTTACTAAAAGAGTCTAATATGGATGGGCTTGGTTGTACCATTTCAATAAACCAAGAAAAAAAACTATATCCTCCAAGAATAATTATCATTGGTACTAGAGTAAAAGCAATGATTCTCTTCAAAAATATAAATCGCTTCACTATCGCTGGATCATTACTAAATTGCTGAGCCCTAACTATTTTTTCATTCTTGAAAAATAGTGAAATCATGAAGAAGAGGATAAGTGAGCTTAATATATCATATGTAAACTGAAGATCGTATTTTAGATTAAACCAATCAGAAGTTAACTCTAGATTAGCTAAATCCTTAAATAACCTACGAATGATAATTAGGGTAATAATCTCATATTGTTTAGTGATATAGGTGGTGATTGATCGAGGCAAATAATATACCAAAAGGTAAATCTCATAAATCAAAATGAATGAAAATGGGGTATAAATTGCCGATATCGGGTTGGATAACAAAGTAGATTCATAAGACCAATTGAAGAACCCATATTGATACATAAAGATACAGCCCAAATGAACTAGGAAACTGATAATAGCGATAAACAATATAAATCGCTCAAATCTATCTTTAACCCCCTCCGAAAGAATATATTCGTAGACGGTATTGAATGTAATCGACTTTGCCATAATATGTAAACAAATTTAAGATCAATTAGTTACAAAACAAGGTAAGTTTTATAGACTACACGTTTTCCAATAGTGGTATAATGTTATTTAGGGATTTGGCTTGTGCATAATTCAAAGCCTTATTTCCCTGACCGTCTATAATAGAAATATCCGCACCTTTTTCAATGAGATATTGTCCTGCTTTTTCTTGACCGAATTGTAGCGCAAAAATCAAAGCCGTAGCACCTTGCTTGTTTTGAATATTCAAATCAGCTCCCTGGTTGACTAACAATTCAATTTGTGGCAAATCTCCTTTGAAACAAACCCCCATCAAGGCAGTATTACCAGCCCCGTCTTGCTGATTAACTGCTGCCCCAGATTTTAATAAAAGATTCGATATTGGCAAATGACCTAAATAGGTAGCCAATACTAAAGGGCTAAAGCCTCTGGGATCTAATAGATCAACCTGCTTGGGGTCATCCTTTAGAATTTGTTCCACTTGACTTAACTGACCTGAACGGATAGCATCGAAAATTTGCATGAACTTTGTTTTTTGGCAATTTAGGTATATTATTGGATTGATAAAAACGATATTTACTAATCATCTATCGATAATATCAATGAACTTTAGGCAAATCGAATATATACTTGCAGTAGCTAGATTTAAAAGTTTCGGGAAAGCAGCCGAGCATTGTTTTGTGACGCAATCTACCTTAAGCACTATGGTAAACAGATTAGAACAAGAGTTAGATATTCAGATTTTTGATAGGAAAACAAAGCCGATTTCCATCACTTTTGAGGGCCAGCAATTACTCCAACAATTTCAAGTGATCCATAAGGAAGTCAATCAGTTAGATGAAATGACTCAAAACTTGAAAGGCTCTAGAAGTGGTACGATGCACATTGGTATCATTCCAACTATTGCACCATTTCTTTTTCCATCAATTTTAAATGACTTTAGTCAAAGCTATCCCCATATCACCTTTCAAATCAGTGAAATTCCTACGCAGAAGATTATTCAAGCCTTAAAAAATCGGGACATTGATGTTGGGATTGTTTCTATTCCGCTCCAAACGGACGACCTAGAAGAAATACACCTATATGATGAAAGCTTTCTGCTTTATGATGCAGGTAGTACCTTGCATAATCAAAAAGTAGAAATTGAAAGTATAGATGTCAATAGACTTTGGTTATTGGAAGAAGGGCACTGTCTTAAAGATCAAGTAGAACAAATCTGTGGTCTTCGTCAGAAAAAAAGAATCCATTCCAACTTAATTTATCAATCAGGTACAATTCCAACCTTATTGAAATTAGTAGAACATAATCAAGGACTTACCCTGCTTCCCTATTTATCCAGCCTTGAATTAAACGAGGTTCAAAAAAAACAACTTAGATATTTTCAAGCTCCTGTACCTGCCAGACAAATTGGATTAGTAGTACACAAGCATTTTGTAAAAAAAGAATTGCTACAAAAACTCGCAAAAACAATAAAAAATAAGGTTCAACCGCATTTAGAACTTGGAATCAAATATCAAACCTTCGACCCACTACCCAAGTAATTTTTTTGAAACATAGCAGTAAGGACACCATAACGTGGACTTGGGTTTTCATGATCAAAAGGAACTGCCTCCCGAATACTCTGCCATAATTGGTGGCCCTCATAATGATTACACCTCAACAGTTGCATATAGGGTTCAAATTGCTGAACAATATTCCAAGAAAAAGTACTAGGTTCAGTCAAAGTAGCCTGTTCGTGAATATCCACAATCAATAAGAAATAGCCTCCTGATTTGGTTACCCGAATAATTTCCTGAATGCTCTTAGATACATTATCTACATGATCCAATGAATTAAAACTACACACTATATCCATAACATTATCCTCAAATGGAATAGATTCAGATACCCCTTTTACATAATTCATTGTGTGCTTTTGGGCTCCCATCTTCAAATATTTATCTGCTAATGGATCTAAACCATATGAAATAGCTTGATCAGCTACCCATTCCAAACTTCCTCTAGGTCCACAACCAATGTCAAGGATTTGCTTACCAACATAATCTTCTTTCGTTAATCCAAAATAGGAAGTATAAAATTGAACATAGTGATCATTACTCAATTCTCCCTCAGCATATTTCCTTAACTTCCAATATAAAAGTTCTAAGCGCTCCTTTAATCCAAAGGGCTTTAAAAGATTAGTTGTCCATTTAACTATAAACAAATAAATCTTAGTATGTCTTACACGAGCTATATTCATGTACTCAACATAAGAAAAAAATAAAAAATAATATCCATAATGCAACAATGTTGCATTAAAGTTCTATATTGGATTAAAATCAAAATAATTATGGATACTCAAAAATTTATTTACGCGTTTTTAATGTTGTGTACACTATGTATTATTCCATCTTGCTCGCCAGATGATGAATTACCAGAGGAAGAGGAAGTAATCACAGAAGTCATTTGGACACTCACACCACAAGGTGGTGGTGAAGTAGTCACATTTACCTTTTTAGATGCAGATGGTGAAGGTGGTAATGATCCGGTTGTTACAGGTGGCATCCTTGTAGCAAATACGACTTACGATGGTTCAATAACATTATCCAATACCATTGAATCTCCAGCAGAAGATATTACAGCTGAAGTATCAGCAGAAGATAAAGAACATCAATTCTTTTTCAGTACAACAATCGCAGGATTAACTATTGCATATGCTGATGCTGATGGAGACTCTAACCCTGTGGGTTTAGAAAATACAGTTACAACTACTGATGCTGGGCAAGGAACACTTAGTCTTGTACTAAGACATGAACCTGATAAAAATGCCGCAGGCGTATCCGATGGAGATATTACGAATGCAGGTGGTGAAACAGATATTGAAGTTACATTTGATGTTGAGGTCCAATAAAATATTGCTTTTTATATTACTTGTACCCATTGGTATTTTCGCCCAGAATTGCCAATTCAATATTAGGGGTGTGGTTTTTGACCACACCCCTAATACACCTTTGGAGTTTGCCAATGTGCTGCTTGTAGAAGCAGAGCTTGGAGCTATTACAGATTCAGAAGGTAAATTCGAATTTAATAATCTTTGCCGAGGAGAGTATCATCTCCAAGTAAGTCATATAGGATGTGAAACAGTAGAATACTTCATCAGACTTGATAAAGATACCTCCCTGTCTATTTCATTAGAACACCATGCTCAAGTCCTAGAGGACTTTCAAGTTGTAGGAAAGAATAAACCAACAGGTACCCAAAATGAATTCACCATTCGAAAAGAAACCATTCAAGACTTTTCCCAAAATAGCCTAGCAGACCTTTCTGAAAAAGTCTCAGGAGTCAGCTCACTTAAAAGTGGATCTGGAATTTCAAAGCCTGTTATACAAGGTATGTATGGCAATAGAATTACCCTACTAAACAACGGAATCACACAATCCGGTCAACAGTGGGGTAATGACCATGCACCTGAAATTGACCCATTAGCAGCGAATAAGATAACCATAATCAAAGGGGTGTCCTCTTTAGAATATCTTGGATCTAATTTAGGTGGCATAATCCTAGTAGAACCTTTTATTAATAATCCCGACCCACACTTACATGGACAAGCAGGATACTCTTTTCAGACCAATGGGAAAGGACATTCCCTATTTACTCAACTACAAAAATCTCGAGAGCAAAAAGCTTGGCAATTAACAGGATCTATTAAAAAAAGAGGAGATCTAAATACTCCAGATTATTATTTGACAAATACTGGTGCAGAAGAAGCTAATCTATCTTTTTTATTACAAAAGACATTCCATCCTAAATGGACATCTAACCTCTATGCCAGTACTTTTAATAGTACCATTGGAATACTGCGTGGCTCTCATATTGGGAATATTACTGATCTTGATGAAGCCATAAATAGAACTACTCCATTTTTCACTCAGGAATCATTTAGTTACAAGATAGATGCCCCAAAGCAGATGGTACATCATCATTTATTAAAAGTACAAGCCACATATTTCCAAAGCCAATCATCAACGTTTACTTTTACCACTGCAGGCCAACTTAATCAACGCAAAGAGTTTGATATCCGTAGAGGTAATAGAACGGATATCCCTACCATGAATTTGACCAATTTATCCCTATACTCAGAGCTCATTTGGAAAAAAGCCTTTCAAAATAAATGGACCTTGAAAACAGGACTCCAAAACCAAGTTAAAAACAACGATAATGACATTGA
>CAXQNQ010000077.1:0-9685 GCA_964225135.1 Mesoflavibacter profundi | reverse complement strand
CATTTATTATCCTTAGTTTTTTGGTGATCAGTTTATCTAGTTGTTTACGATGGGCTGCACGGGCTGTGGATCAACTTCCAGAAGAAACCGCATTACATAAGTCATATGTATATAAGGGGAAAGTTATCATTATTGGTGCTGGAGCTTCGGGTTTAGCAGCAGCCAAAGTGTTAGAGCAGAATAATATTGATTATTTGATTCTGGAGGCAACGAATCGGTATGGTGGACGATTGAAGAAGGATACTACACTGGCAGATTTCCCTATTGATTTTGGAGCAGAATGGATACATAGTCATCCCAAAGTGTTGAATATATTAAAAGGTAAGAAAGGCGATGAAGTGGAGGAGGATTTGATTCCGTATCATTTGGAGCGATCTGTAAAATGGGATGGAAAGGAACTGAAAGAAATTTCTCAAACCTTTATGGACAGTTATTACAACTTTATACCAGAATCTAAGTTCAAATCTTCTACTTGGTATGATTTTGTCGATGAAAATATAGCCCAATCGGTTAAACATAATATCAAGTACAATGCTGCTGTAAGTTCGATTGATTATTCTGGTGAAAAGGTTGTTATAAAGACCTTGGATGGAAGCTTACACGAAGCTGATAAAGTATTAGTAACAGTTTCCATAGGTGTATTAAAATCCAATAAAATTGAATTTGTACCTACATTAAGTCAAGCTCGATTGGACGCTATAGAATCAATTACCTTTCGCACCGGTATAAAGGCGGCAATGACATTCTCCGAGCAGTTCTATCCAGATTTTATTTATTACAAAGTTGACGATGGAGAAAAAGGATTTTATGATTTAGCTTTCAAAAAGGAAGCTAAGACACATGTACTTGGATTTTTATGTACAGGGGAGGAAACGAATAAATATTATGAGTTAGATTCTGATCAGGCTATTATAGATAAATTAATTGAGGAATTAGATGTAATGTACGAAGGGAAAGCTTCTTCGCTTTTTTCGGGTAAATTTAAAGTGGAAAAGTGGGGTCAATATGAATATACTCAAGGTACTTGGACACAAGCTTTTCAAGAACGAAAATCAGCAATAAAGACTATTGGTGAATCAATAGATAGAAAGGTCTATTTTGCTGGAGAGTTATTCGATCCATATCGTCAGATGGGTGTGCCTGGGGCGGTATTGTCTGGATACTACACTATTGATCAGCTATTAACGGATGCAGATTAAATCACTAATATGGAGGTAAGCATACAAGAGTCATATGAGATTCCATTAACTCTATTAAGTATTGTTGTTTGCTATTTTTTGATTTGAATCCTGGCAGCATATTTTTAATTTTTGATATTCATTATTTGTAAGACCATGTTTACTTTAGAGTAGTAAATGTAGATCCCTATGGAAAAAGCTTTTTGCTTAAAAACGCCTCGAACGACTATGCGGAAGCTTTCGGTCCAAGATGCTGAAGATTTTTATCGATTAAATCTAAATACTGAGGTCCTCCAATATACCGGTGATCGTCCATTTGTTGATGTTCAAGAGGCTGCTGATTTTTTAGTTCAGTATGACCAATATGAACGCTATGGTGTAGGTCGTTTTGCAGTAATAGAAAAGACTAATAAGGCTTTCATAGGTTGGTGCGGATTGAGATACTGTCCAACGAAAAAGGAATACGATATCGGATTTCGCTTCTTTCAAGCCTATTGGAATCAAGGTTTTGCAACTGAAACAGCAAAAAAATGTCTGGAAGACGGTTTCAATAGATTGAAAATTGATAGCATATTAGGACGAGCTATGATTAAGAATATTGCATCAATCAAAGTGCTGGAGAAATTAGGCATGCAATTCAAAGAAAAGTTTGATTTTGAAGGGCAGGAAGGAGTCATATATGAGCGGTTTAGAAGGAGATAATCTTTTGTTTAAAAGAACTCCTCGCAATAGGTGAAAAACTGTTTGATGATATAGCAAATCATTAGCCACATATAATTAATAAATACCATTTTATTATGACGATTTGGTCCAATAGTATTTCTATTGAGGCCTTGATTTTTTTTGGAAGATAAAATACACGGATATGTGTGGAATTGTAGGATTATTTAAGAATGGTGCCAATGGCAATGCCTCCAGAGAGCAGGTGCTTGCTATGTCAAAGAAAATTAGACATAGGGGACCAGATTGGTCCGGAATTTACTGTACCGATAATATTCTTTTAGCGCACGAACGTCTTGCAATAGTTGATCCAAAATCTGGAGGACAGCCTTTGAAAAGTAAGGATGGAAATCTGATTCTAGCTGTAAATGGAGAAATATATAACCATCAAGAAATACGTAAACAAGTAGGAGATAAGTATGCATTCCTTACCCAATCAGATTGTGAAGTGATTTTAGCTTTATATCAAGAAAAAGGGATCGACTTTATAGAGGAATTGAATGGTATGTTTGCCTTTGCCCTATATGACCATTCCAATGACTGCTACCTAATTGCTAGAGACCATATGGGTATTATTCCACTCTATCAAGGTTGGGATACAGAAGGGAATCATTACGTTGCTTCAGAGCTAAAAGCATTAGAAGGGGTATGTAATAAGATAGAAGTTTTTCCTCCTGGACATTATTACTACAGCAAGGATAAAACCGTTAGAAAGTGGTATGATCGGGATTGGATGCAATATAATGCGGTGAAGGATAACGAAACAGATATAGCTCAGCTTAGAGAAGGCTTAGAGGATGCTGTGCATAGGCAGTTGATGTCAGATGTCCCTTATGGTGTTTTATTGTCAGGAGGGCTAGATTCTTCCATCATTTCTGCTGTTGCTAAAAAGTATGCTGCTCGACGGATTGAAACGAATGATATGAAGGATGCTTGGTATCCACAGTTACATTCTTTTTCCGTAGGTCTAGAATCCTCTATGGATTTAAAATATGCCCGTGAAGTGGCCGATCATATCGGCACCATTCATCACGAAATTCATTTTACTATCCAAGAAGGTCTAGATGCCATCCGAGATGTGATTTATCACTTAGAAACCTATGATATTACCACTATTCGTGCAAGTACACCCATGTATTTGATGGCTCGAGTGATAAAATCTATGGGTATCAAAATGGTATTATCTGGCGAAGGAGCGGATGAAATATTTGGAGGATATCTGTATTTCCATAAAGCACCGAATCCGGAGGAGTTTCATAAGGAAACGGTCCGTAAATTGGATAAGTTACATTTGTACGATTGCAATCGCGCGAATAAGTCACTTGCAGCTTGGGGTGTAGAGGGTCGAGTGCCCTTTTTAGATAAGGCCTTCATGGATGTTGCGATGCGCCTGAATCCAAAGGATAAGATGTCCGGTGATGGAAAAATAGAGAAGTGGGTGTTACGCAAAGCCTTTGAAGATTATCTTCCAGCAAGTGTGGCTTGGAGACAGAAAGAGCAGTTCTCAGATGGAGTAGGCTATAATTGGATCGATACCCTGAAGGCTATCGTAGAGGAAAAAGTAACAGATGAACAGATGGCTCAAAAGGCTTTTAGATTTCCGCTTCATCCACCACAAAACAAAGAAGAATACTATTATAGGACTATTTTTGAAGAACATTTTCCATCTAATGATGCGGCACTAACTGTGCCTTCCGTACCTTCTGTTGCATGTAGTACACCTATAGCACTGGAATGGGATGCAGCATTTAAGCAAATGAATGAGCCCTCCGGGCGTGCGGTAAAGCAGGTACACAAGGATAGTTATTAAATAGATATGCGTTTAAAATAGAATAGAGCGCTTAATTTTTTAAATTAGTAGGAAAGGCTTGATAAATAGGTGTCTACACATTTTACTTATTTTGATAGTCTATTTTGATCCTAATAATTTAATCTATGATTAAGCATTCATTTTTATTCTTCAGCTTTTTAATTTGCTTTTGTTCTTGTACTAAAGAGCTTCAGGATTCATCTGCAGCAGCTAAGTACACTAGAGCAGATGCAACTACAAGTCTAGACGCAGAAAATATTTTAAATTTATATGCCTATGGATTAGCCATCACTAAATCATATGATTGTACTGATCCCGCTAGTTGGTATTATCAAGGAAGTATGCATTCCGTACCTACCCCCGATGAAATGGGTAGTGGTATAGATTCCCTATGTGCAGCTCACAATACCGGTGAGACTTTTAGAGCCTGGAATTCTTGTCCACACATGAAACCAACGGAAATGCAACTCAATTTTCTTACTTGGCACCGATTATATATCTATTATAATGAGCGTAATATTAGACATCAAATCGCCAATGGTGGTGGTGGTTATGAAGGCTTAGGCGATGAGGTAGCTGCGAAGTTTAGTTTACCTTATTGGGACTACACCAATCAGCCTTATTTACCTGAGGCATTTAGAGGGAAGGATTATGCATATTCATTTGTAGATATTTCCGGTGAAAATCCACTTTATGAATCCGGACGATCTAAAACCCTGCTTGCTGGCGAACCTATTGATTTTGAGGCATTAGATAGTGTTGGAATTAATGTTGACGGAGCATTTAAAAGGGTATGCTTGAACTCAATGCGACAGGCTCTAGATTATGATAAATTACTTGCTTTAGATGATGTTAGTGAATTTTCAAGGGCACTGGAGGACCGCATGCACAATATCGTTCACAACTATGTTGGAGGGAAGGTGGAATCTTTAGATACTATGGCAAGTACATACAACCGCATTTATCAAACAGTAAAGAAAGGATATGGTCTTATGGCCGAAGTTCCAACTGCCGGATTTGATCCCATATTCTTTTTACATCACGCAAATATTGATCGCATGTTTGCTGCATGGGAAGCTATACATGGGCCTATAACTATCGATGACATGAATAGTTATGGTGGGAAGTGGGATGAGATAAAAGACATGTATCAGTTTTGGGATTCACCTACCAATAGTTGGATAACTTATAACAGTATGCAAGAAATGCTGGATGCAGCACATAATATCGATTATGATTACCAATTCTTACCAGAACTTGCAAATATGGAATCTGATGATTTAGATGATTTGTCTAAAGCCCATGTGTATACATTTGAGCAAGAAGATTTAATTCTATTGGATAGTATTGGTGATGCCTTCGAAATAGATCTAAGTGGTATTACAGAACTAGAGGATGAGGATAATGAATACAAATTAGAAATAGATTTAGCCTTTGGTGCAAACATATATCAACATTTATTGGTATTCACTTTGCCGCCAAATCATGATTGGTCCATTTGTGATTTAGATTTAGATTACGTTCATAGTGTATCATCTTTCTTTGGTTCTACCCACGCTATGCATGCCCATCATCATGGACATGGGGCGAAAGGGCAGGAATTTAGACACCAATTATTAATCGATATTACAAGAGCTATTCAAAATCTACCAAAAGATGAACCAATATTAGATGTTTACATTGCACCAATGCATATTAAGGATGGTCCTGATTTTTATGTGAAACAGGTCAGTTTATATGAATACAAATAAAAAATAAACCCCAGTTAATGGGGTTTATTTTTTATCTCATATGGTGTCGAAGTTTAATAATAAGGCCTTAATTATACGCCGATAACTTTTGTATCTTATTCAAATAAAAAGTTTTACAAATGAAAGTATCAACGCTTCAATTGTTTATTGGTATGGTTTTATTCCTTGGGGTATTGGCTTGCAAGCAAGAGTCCAAATGGCAAGGGCAAAAACCTATTCAAGTTGTTCCAACTGACACCAAACCCATCCAAAAACAAGTTAAAGGAACATTTGATTTAGGGGCTGGAATTTATG
Organism: Mesoflavibacter profundi; assembly: GCA_964225135.1. Taxonomy (GTDB): domain Bacteria; phylum Bacteroidota; class Bacteroidia; order Chitinophagales; family Saprospiraceae; genus AM-2324. Next base: position 3,932 of record CAXQNQ010000077.1, on the reverse strand, counting down.
CCTCTAATGATTTTGATGGAGCTCGTCTCAATGGAATTATTTTGAGTGGAGATACTTTAATTACGGCTTTAATTACGGCAGAGAATACGCCTATTAATCCAAGTCCTTGGTATGCCTTTAAGTTGTGGTCTGAAGAAGAACGACCAATTCAACTTAAATTGACTTATCAAGATGGCGCTTTTCATAGATATTACCCTAAGCTTAGTAAGAATGGCTTGGATTGGGAAAACTTGGATGAAAAAGATTATGTAGAGGGAGCGGAAAAAATGGATATAGCTAATAGGCAATTACCTAAATATATAACCATGCGTTTGTCTTTAGGTCCAGATACCTTATGGATTTCTGCTCAAGAGTTGCTTACCTCTGCTCATGTAAAAACTTGGGCAGCTGCCTTATGTGAATTACCCTATGTGTCTAGCATGGAAATTGGTAAAAGTTTAGAGGGTAGACCCATCGATTTATTGCGAATAGGTGAAGCTAGTGATGAAAAGATGATATTCGTTTTATCTAGGCAACATCCACCGGAAGTCACTGGATATTTAGCCATGGAATCCTTTGTGGAAGCTATTGCTTCTGATAATCCTGTCGCTCAAGCCTTTCGAAAAGAATATACCACTTATGTGGTGCCATTGGCTAATCCTGATGGAGTGGATAATGGGCACTGGCGACACAGTGTGGCGGGTATAGACTTAAATCGAGATTGGGCCAATGTTAATCAGCCTGAGGTAGCCTGTATTCAATCATTTATGGAAGAAAAAATCGATAGTTCTGGAGGGCGTTTTTACTTTGGAGTCGATTTTCACTCCACCTGGCAGGACATTTACTATACTATAGATCCTACCCTTAGTGGGAATATGCCTGGCTTAGTGCCTAGCATGATTGATTCTATGGCAAGTGTGCTGAGTTTGGAACCCAATATTCGTCCAAATGGAATGGATGTACCTAGTATAAATTCTGCTCGTTATTTCTTTGAACGATTTGGAGCGGAGGCATTGACTTATGAGATAGGGGATAATACCCCAAGAGATTTATTGAGGCAAAAAGGGGAGACCTCAGCCTTAGAATTGATGGAGATCATGATGGCTAATCAATAGGAGTTTAGTTGTTATTAATGGTTATACTCCTATAGCAAAAATCAGCAAATGTATCTAAGTCTTTCAGGTTCAATATACTTGGATACCAAAGTATTTTTATATTGTAGATGGCAGGTGAATTGGTAACCGATCATATCAAGTTTTTAATTTGCCCATTTAGTTAAAGAATAAACTGCTCATGCGTAACATTACTTTTTGTCTTTTGTGGATTCCTTTCCTGCTTACTAGCCTTAAAGCTCAAGTAGTCATCAATGAATATTCAGCCTCTAATTTGGCGAGCTTTACGGATGCTTTTGGTAAAACAGAGGATTGGATTGAGTTATATAATACCAGTTCTAATGATGTTGATATTAGTGGCTGGCATTTGTCGGATAAAGCGGATAAACCTGGGAAATGGGACATCCCACAAGGAACAATCATACCAGGGAATGGGCATTTGGTTTTCTTGTGCTCTGGGCGTGATGGGTTTTTATACAATGAGTATCATACCAATTTTAAACTTACACAGACTAAAGGAACGGATATAGTGCTACTATCGAATTCGAGTGAGATGGTTATGGATTCGTTTTCTTTAGACTTAACTCTCGTAGAGCATTCTAGATGCCGTGAAGTTGACGGAGGAATGGTTTGGAAGATTTGTACTTCCCCCTCTTTTGGTACTTCAAATAATGGAACGCCGCAAGTTGATGGGTATACTGCTACACCAGCCATGAGTATGATTGGTGGATTTTATACCAATAGTGTAATTATCACTATTCTAAATTTTGAACCTAATTCAGTATTGCGATATACTTTAGATGGCACGAATCCAACAGCTAGCTCACCTGAATACACTGGGCCTATTACGATAACTGAAACTCAGGTGGTAAAAGCTCAATCATTTAGTAGTAATCCAAATATTCTACCAGGTAAAATGGAATTCAATACCTACTTTATCGATGAAGATTTTTCTCTAGCTGTATTTTCTGTAGCAGCAGATCAGGTTATTGATCTAGCTAACGGGAATGGTTCATTGATTCCTATAGGTTCATTGGAATATTTTAATACTGATAAAGTGCGTGAAGCAGTTGCATTTGGAAGTTTGAATAGGCACGGTCAAGATTCCTGGGCTTTGGATCATAGAAGTTTAGATTGGGTTACCAGAGATGAAATGGGTTATACTAAAGCGGTAGATGCTCAATTATTTAAGTATTCTGAACGCGATGAATATCAAAAATTCATGTTCCGGAATTCTGGAGATGATAATTATCCGGCTATTGACGATTGGGCACATCAAGGATCTACGCATATCCGTGATGAATATGTCCATACTTTAGCTATGTTGGGAGATATGAAACTGGACCAACGAGCTGTTGAGCGTGTTATCGTATTTTTGAATGGAGAATATTGGGGGGTGTATGGAATGCGCGAAAGACCAGTGGATCACGATTATACCGACGAATATTACGATCAAGGAAAGTATGATATACAATATCTGTCCACCTGGGGTTCTTCTGAAGCGGAATATGGAGGCATTCAGGCTGTAGCAGATTGGGAGGATTTACGGAATTTTATTCTAGAAAATGATATGAGTGTTCCAGGGAATTATCAAGTGGCCAAGGATAGTATCAGTATGAAGAGTTTGATTGATTATTTCTTGATGAATTTAAATGTTGTGGCTGTCGATTGGTTGAATTATAATACCGGTTGGTGGAGAGGCCGCAATCCTGAAGGGGATCACAAGAAGTGGGGATATATTCTTTGGGATTTGGATGCGACATTTGATTATTACATCAATTATACTGGAGTACCTAATCAGAATCCAGATGCTGTTCCCTGCGACGTGGAAGATATTGGAAACTATATGGATCAATTCTTTGGGACGGAGGTTACTGATTATGGTGCGCTACTAGACAGTACGCAGCAAATAACGATAGATACCTCAATTTTCTGTGAGACTTTGATCAATGGAAGTAGTCCTTATCCGGCTACGGATACCTTATTTCATATAGTGGTTGAAAATGATCCTTATTGTTGTGATGTGGATTGGGATTACATCTGCCAAGACGCATATGATAATTTGGCTGACGGGTGGGGCCAGGAAGGACCTAATCCATGGAATATCAATGACTTTTATGGGAATATCGGAAGTCATGAAAAGATATTCTTGAAGTTGCTCGATGAAAGTCCGGAGTTTAAGCAATTGTATTATACCCGGTATGCGGATTTGATGAATACAGTATTTACCTGTGAAAATATGAATACTATTCTCGATAGCATGCTTGCTGTAATTGAACCAGAAATGCCACGTCAAATTGAACGCTGGGGTGGAACACTTCAAGAGTGGGAATCCAATGTGCAAGATTTAAAAGATTTCGTAAATGCACGCTGTACCTTATTGGATGATGGAGCCTTAGATTGTTATGATGATTTGACAGGAGTCTTTCCTATTACCTTAATGACGGAGCCATCTTGGGTCGGAGAAATTGAATTCAATACGCTTGATATTCAGGAATTCCCATGGACTGGAGATTATTTTGGAGGCGTAGAGAATTACATTGAAGCAAATGTACTACCAGACTATCAGGATGTTTGGACTTTCAGTCATTGGGTGAGTACTGCTGGAAATATTATTTCACCAAGTGTTACAGAAGATGTAGCGAGTTTGATGCTAACGCAAGGAGACACCTTGATTGCGGTATATACAGGAGGCGATGTACAAACGGAAGACTTGGATTCTAAATACGACATAAGTGTATTCCCTAATCCAGCATCCAATTATCTGAGAGTTGAGTTTAATTTAGAAGCCGCTCAAGATATGCGGGTTGAATTATTTAGCTTATCAGGTCAACTGGTTGA
>CAXQNQ010000076.1:0-11308 GCA_964225135.1 Mesoflavibacter profundi | reverse complement strand
ACCCATATTATTTGCAAAAGCCATTGATGCGCATAAGATTAGCCCTAAAAGTTTATTAAGAGATGTACCCGATGCCTGGGGAGGTTATGCACCAAAAAACTACAATAAAACCTTTGAAGGCTTAGTGTCTGCAGACGAAAGTTTGTACCGATCCTTGAATTTACCATTCGTAGATTTGCTAGATCAGTATAGCCATGAAAAATTCTTAGGAGATCTCCAAAGTTTACCATTTAGTACTATAAATAATAGTGCTGATCATTATGGTTTAAGTCTTATTCTTGGAGGAGCAGAAATAAGTCTTTGGGATTTAGCCACTACATACAAGGGAATGGCTAAAGAATTACAAGCATATAATGGATCAAAAAACTCCTACAGTATGGAACATTATCAAGCTCCCAAGTTCTTAATAAATAATCACTCCAAAACAAAGCAGAATAGTGCGTTGCCTGTACACTTCAGCGCTGCTGCTATCTGGCATACTTTTGAATCGCTGACTGCACTTCAAAGACCGGGTACAGAGGGTCAATGGAAATATTTTTCTTCCTCAGAAAAAATTGCTTGGAAAACTGGGACTAGTCATGGATTTAAAGACGCTTGGACTATAGGACTTAATCGTAAATATCTTGTTGGGGTATGGGTGGGCAATGCTGATGGAGCTGGGAAAGAAGGATTGACAGGGGTACAAGCTGCAGCTCCATTATTCTTTCAAATTTTCAACCAGCTACCAGCTCAAGAATGGTTTAATGAACCATTAGATGAGTTATTCGACCAAGAGGTATGTAGTGTCAGTGGATATAAACCAACCATTCGTTGTCCCAAAACAAACATGTTGCTGCCCAAAACTAGTGAGCATTTGATGTATTGTAATAGACACAAATGGATCAGTTGTACTTCTGATACCTTATATCAAGCCAATAAGGATTGTTCGAATCTGTTAGACCTAGTTGAAGTTTCATTTTTCATTCCTAGTCCTAAAGAAACCTATTATATGAAAAATGGAGGTCGAGGTTTAGCTCCTCTCCCACCTTTCCATCCGTCCTGCCCTCCATCTAGTTCTAAGTCAGATCTGGGATTCATTTATCCTCCAGCTGATCATTTTAAATTTTACATTCCCTATAAGTTAAATGAGGAAAAGTCAAAGCTCATATTTTCAGCTACGCACCAACAAAGCAATCAGCAATTATTCTGGCACCTCAATGATCAATATTTAGGGATAACAGAAACTTTTCATGAGATGCCTTTTGAGGTAGGATCAGGTCAGCATGTAATGCTGATTAAGGATAGTAATGGGACAGAAACAAAAGTGCGTTTTGAGGTTATTGAGGAGCAATAAAAAAAACTCCTACATCAGGAGGCTAGGTTAGATGTAGGAGCACTTAACATACTATGAGAAAACTACACAATTTGATGTAGCAAAACCCCCATTATGTTGGATCACATTTTCAGTAAGTAAATTTTTAGATTGAGTAATCTTTAAAATTCATCTTAGATATTGAAAAATATGATAAAACTAATGGTAGATTATTAACTACACTCAAATATAAAATAATTATATTAAATTAAATCGTAATACAATAATTTTATCTAATATTTCATCTAAAGATTCTGAATTACTTTTTACGTGCTTGCTTTAAGGCTTCTTCGAAACTAATTTTTGGAAAAACATCCAGCTTACCACCTTTTGTAGCATCAAAGATTTGTCTATTAGCTTTTTGGTAATGATAATTAGCCAAATGATAAGATACTTCTGATCCATAAACATCAGCTAATTGCCATTTCTGACCTTTGAAATAGTCGGGGTGAAAATGGTTTTCATCATCACCTTGATACACTTGAGTTTCATGCGATGCTCCACTTTGCTTAAAGGAATGGTCTACTCCAATTAAAAATACGCGTTCAAAGCCCATGAAGAAGGCTATTTGCATAGCTACATAGGTAACTGTATTTCCCTCACAAATAGGTTGTGTAATATCATCATAAAAACTCCAGGTATTCAAAGTATGTAATCTATGAATATTCGATCGGTCATCTATTACGCCTTCTGAACCTGTATGCGATAAAAACATGGGAAACTTCAATTGTTCCTCGTACACCGCTTTACTTTGTTCGATGACTAAAGGATTGGTAGCTACTAAATAAGATAAATCAAGCTGAACTTGCTCAAAAATTAAATAAATCTTATTCAGGCCAAAAGTATAATACTCCGATAAAGGGCTTAAATCCATGTGCTTCAAGGAGGGCCCATTCCCAATGATAAAACAATCTTGACCAGCATGAATATTACGGAATTGATTTAATGTCTTAGCATATTTCCGCCTCCATTTGAGGTAAGATAAACCTTCTTTAAATTTACCATTACTCAATATATTTATACCAAAAAGAGCACCAGCTGGTCTAGACATAATTATAAATCTTTTAATACAGAGCTTATACCTCCATCCAAACTGATGTTAGCTCCATGAATAAATCCATTGTTTTCAGAAGCCAAAAACAATACTAGCTTGGCAACATCTTCTGGATAACCGATACGTTGCACAGGATGTAAACTTTCAAGCGCTTTGATCTTATTTTCATCATTCTTAAAGCCATCCCTTAGCATGTCTGTTTCTATTGCAGCTGGGCTAACAGCATTCACCCGAACTTTACCTTCCAAGTCAACTGCCAATGCTTTAGTCAAACCTATCAACGCCGACTTAGATGTGGCATAAGCGATAAAGGCTTTTTTGGTCAAGCGTTCGTGAATACTTCCAATGTTAATGATAGAACCATTGGACTCTTGCAATCGCTTTAAGAATAATTTGGATAATAAAAGTGGACCGGTCAAGTTGACATTTAAGGTTTCATTCCAATCATCGATCTTTAAATCTTCCAAAGCACCTAACCTTTGCACAGCAGCATTATTCACTAATAAATCTAGCTTAGGGATTAATTGATTAAAGATTTCTGTAAACTTAATCCTATACGAAGAGTCTGAAACGAATTCATCTATATTAAATCGAATAAAACGATCACATTTATAATCAAAGTCATCTCGTACATCTAATCCATAGACGTAATAGCCATTCTCCTTAAGAGATTTGGCTATCTCAGATCCTATTCCACCTAATACTCCAGTTACAAGTGCAAATTTTGACATAATACTATTAATTAAATGCGGCTTCTTTTATATCAACATTCAAGAAACCAAATAATAAGCGCATAGCTTGATGACTAGCCCGGATTACAGCATCTACTGTGTTAGATCCATTATGCGTTCCAAAAATACATTGCTCATATGCTCTAAGCGGCGCATCCATTGGCAAGGGTTCTTCTTCAAATACATCCAAACCAGCAGCAGCAACTTGTCCACTAGCTAAAGCTTCAACTAAGTCTTTTTCTTTGATAATACCTCCCCTAGATACATTAACAACTTTCAAACCCTTTGGAGCCATGTTTAATACCTTGGCATCTACCATGTATTTAGTTTCTGGAGTTAGTGCACAGGATGCTACCATAAAATCGAGGTCCTCCATACCTGCTGGGAAAGATTTGAAGGTATAATTCAATGCATCTTGATCTGATGGTTTTGCATAGGGATCCCAAATCGTTAAATCTAGGCCAAAAGCTCGGCAACGTTTAGCAATAGCCTGACCGATATCACCAAAACCAATCAATCCTAATTTCTTCCCTGTCAAGGACATCCCTGCTGGCTTAGGCCAAGCTCCTTGTCTAACCCCTTGATCAATAGCAAATGTTTCTCTAGCCAATCCAATAATGTATCCCAAGGCCACGTCAGCTACTTCTTCCCCAAACATACCAGGTGTATTGGACACTGGAATACCTAATGTTTTACAAGCATCAAAGTCAACATTATCTACACCAACGCCCCATTTCACTACTGCTTTGAGTTTACCCTGTTTACCTGCTTCTAGTACCCTAAAAGTTGCAGGATCATCTCCAATAATCCAACCATCCATATCTGGCAATAACGCACAAAGCTCGTCCTCAGATAGTGTTTGGACAAAGTTTGGACAAATCAACTCTAGACCATGCTGTTCAAATATCGGTCTAAAAAGGTCTACTTGACCCAACATTGGAGGGCAACTCAATAGTATTTTCATATAGTACCTTTGATTTTTATTGGTATTTGTCTGTGATATTAAATAAATTTCGATAATAATTTTAGGAAATACACAAATTCAGCCAAGCAAATGGAAAATAGAGATCAAACTAATGTAATTAAGCAGAAGCTTCATGAAATCATATTTGAGGCAGACACTAAAGGGGGGCGTTTGTTTGATATCGTACTTTTAATTCTAATCATTTGTTCTGTTTTAACGGTAATTCTAGAGACGATTCCAGGCTTCGGAGATAAATATGGTGCGTTGTTCTATAGATTAGAATGGATATTTACCATTTTATTCACCATAGAGTATATACTCAGAATTTGGATTACTAGACACTCCTGGCTTTACATCAAATCTGGTTATGGAATCATTGATTTACTTTCTATACTTCCTACCTATTTAATTTTATTTATACCTCATGTACAAAATTCCTATTTTATTACAATTAGAGCTATTCGCTTACTAAGGGTATTTAGGATATTAAGACTGGGTCAATTTATTAAAGAAAGTAGATTCATAATGGAGGCTGTAAAGAATAGCCGAGCTAAGATATTTGTCTTCATGTATTTCGTCGTTATTCTTGTTACTTTGATTGGCTCTGCCATGTACTTGATTGAAGGTGGAATAAACGAAGGCTTTGAATCCATTCCAAAGAGTATCTATTGGGCAATAGTAACGCTGACAACGGTAGGTTATGGTGATATAGCCCCAATAACAGACTTAGGTCGATTTTTTTCTGCTATTGTTATGATTACTGGTTATGCAGTAATTGCTGTTCCAACAGGTATTATAACATCTGAGGCGATAAAAGCTAGCAAGAAAAAATATACCAATACCCAAGTTTGTGAACAATGCCATAAATCAGACCATGAAGATGGAGCCAATTTTTGCAGTAATTGCGCTTTCCCTCTAAATGACTAACGCACCTTTGTAGTAGCTAAAATTTTTCTAACACTAAAGCGTTGACTACCATTTATCCATAGGATGAATAAGCCCCCTATAATGGCAATATTCTTAGTAAAAATCATCCTTACCATCCTACGCTCCTCCAATGGGAATTCCCAGAAATCATATACAATAAAAGTGGCGGGTATCCAGTACAAACAAACTAATATGGTTGCAAAACCAGTTCTATAGCCTATAATAATCAGGATGGCACCTGTTAGAAGTGCCACTATACCAGCATGAAGGAAAAAATCTTGATTCCAAGTGATGGCTAATTCAGACAATATCGCCTTGGTTTCATCCATATGCGTCAAAGTATCTACTGCCTCCAAAATAAAAATAGAAGCTAAAAAAAATCGTCCAATCAAATCTATATAATGCTTCATACCGATGATTACATATTACTTGTTTTCTAAGAATTTTTTGACCGCTCTTGCCACGTTTTGACCATCCATAGCAGCGGAGAGAATTCCTCCAGCATATCCTGCTCCTTCTCCGCATGGAAATAACCCTGTCACTCCTTCATGCATATAGCTATCTTTATCCCTAGGTATCTTTACCGGAGCACTTGTTCTACTTTCAGTACCAATTACATTAGCCTCTTCTGTAAAGTATCCATTCATTTTTTTTCCAAAAACTTGAACCGCCTCTTTTAACCTAGTATAAATACTACTAGGTAATAATTCATGCAAAGGTGCTGCTAACAGACCCGGAATATACGAACTCTCAGGTAAAGAACTTGAAATCTTTCCGTTAACGAAATCCGTAAGTCGTTGAGCTGGGGCTTGTTGACCTCCATCTCCATAGGCAAACATTTGTTGCTCTACTGCAGCTTGAAACTCCAGGTTTGCAAAAACGCCGTGCTGTTCAAATCCCTTTAAATCTTCATTTTCAACTGCAACTACCGTACCAGAATTGGCAAAAGGAGAATCCCTTCTAGACATAGACATACCATTAACTACAATTTCCCCTGGTGCAGTTGCTGCAGGAACAACTAATCCACCTGGACACATACAGAATGAAAAGACTCCGCGTCCATTGACTTGACACACTAATTTATAGGAAGAAGCTGGTAGCTGATCTTCCCGTTGTTCTTGCCCGTATTGGATTTTATCAATCAAGGGTTGTGGATGTTCTATACGAACACCTAAGGCAAATGGCTTAGCCTCCATATGAATCGCTTTTTCAGCACACAAGCGATAAATATCTCTAGCAGAATGTCCTGTGGCAAGTATGGTTGCGGTAGCCTCGAAGCTTCTTCCATCTACAGCTATTACTCCTTGTATACAGCCATTGGAAAGGATAAAATCAGTGACCCAGGTATTGAAATGAATCTCTCCTCCTTTCGACAATATGGTTTCTCTAATATTTGCGACAATTTTGGGAAGTTTATTGGATCCGATATGAGGATGTGCATCAATAAGAATATCTGGATTGGCGCCATGTTCCACTAAAAGACTTAGCGCCTTAATCATCTTACCTCGTTTGTGAGAGCGGGTATATAATTTACCATCAGAATAGGTCCCCGCACCTCCTTCTCCAAAACAATAATTAGAATGCTCATTGACTTGATCAAATTGTTGAATAGCTCTTAAATCTCGTCTCCGTTCACGAACATCTTTACCTCTTTCTAGGATAATAGGTTTATACCCCAATTCGATGAGTTCCAATCCAGCGAAATATCCTGCAGGTCCTGCACCAATAATAATAACGCTTTTTCCTTTGTGAACATCATTAAGTTGGGACAGATAGCTTGGCGCTTGGGCTGCTTCCTGAACATCAGATATAGCAATACGTAAAAGGAAGAAAGGCTGTCGGCCTCTAGCATCAATAGAGCGTTTTAGAATCCGAAACCAGGCTACTTGATCCAAAGGTATCCCTGCTTTTTTAGCAGCTTTCTGTTTAACAAAGTCCTCATTTTCTATATCCTTCGGAAGTATTTTTACCTCAACTGTTCTTTCAGCCATGTTTGCTAACTCAATTTTCTTCTTTCCTCACAAATACATTTGGAGACTCTTCCACAAAAGTATCTGGGATGTATACAACTAGATCCACAAGCTCATTTGGATACAATTCGGAACCATTATACTTTATGGCAATAACTGCGCGGTTCATATCAAAAGATTCCAAGCTTATAGTTTGTCCTTCTACAACTTCTACAATTTCATATCTAGACAGAGAATCTACATGAAAATTCAATAAATGCTTCATACCATTCTCCAAGGCTACATTAGTTTCAGTCAAAACTGTATTCCCCACCCATTGAACCACTTCAAATGATTCCTCATAAAAATTGAGGTTGATTTGATTATAATTTTCTACTGAAAAAGTTTGATGAAGTATGCGCTTACTTTGAGCGGATAAGGCATTAACTAGTACAATAAAAAGCAAACTGAACAAGAACCGCATAGCAGGAGATTTTCAAATGATAAACAAAGATAAACATAAAACGGTTTTAAAAATTACCCGATTTAGATTATCCCATGTTTAACTATTTAAAGTGCGCTACTGTATAAAAGTATGAACTTGTTTTGAGCCCGAATACAATTGATTTATTTGTGGAATCAATACCCGTATATGTATATCTTCTTGAATGCTATCTGGTAGCGATTCTACAAGATTAGGCATTTCTAAAACCAAAGCACCCGCTGAAATATCTTGAACACATTGGTATCTATTTTGCTTAAGCCACTGCATGAAAGTTTGTTTATTGACCCCAATTGTCTTTACATCAATACATATCCGAGTATACGAACGATCCCATTGTTCTAAGGTTATCGTTTGACCGGTAGGGATAACAACTTCATTTAAATGTTGAAGATCTATGGACTTTATTATGGTCCTTTGCACGATTTGCCCTAAACATATATTGGAGATCAGTACTCCAATTAGTCCGACTAGGAAGACTTGCTTTAAGCTTAATTTCATTGGAAAAGATTGGGTCAGTAGAATAATTGTATACAGCTAAATTTTATTTTAAGTCAACAACGGTTTTTCGTAAGCGCATTAATCTTTCTAATAATGGCTTCATTAAATCTAAGCTCAACATATTTGCCCCATCAGATTTAGCTGATGCTGGGTTTGGATGAGTTTCCATAAACAAGCCATCTACACCTACTGCAATGGCAGCCTTAGCCATCGTTTCAATTAATTGAGGTCGACCACCAGTTACACCAGAAGCCTGGTTAGGTTGTTGTAGTGAATGGGTAACGTCTAGAATTACAGGCACATCGTTTGATTGCATGGTTGGAATACCTCTGTAGTCAATAATTAAGTCTTGATAGCCAAAACTATTACCCCTTTCTGTCAACATCACTATTTCATTACCAGACTGCTTGACTTTATCCACTGCGAAACGCATAGATTCAGGACTCATGAATTGTCCTTTTTTGACATTTACTCCTTTACCTGTTTTCGCTGCTGCTACCAACAAATCGGTTTGTCGACACAAGAAAGCAGGAATTTGAAGCACATCTACATACGCTGCAGCAATGGCAGCATCGGCTACCTCATGAATATCAGTGATAACTGGTAATTGAAAGTGATCCCCTACCTCTTTGAGGATACGTAATGCTTTTTCATCTCCAATACCAGTGAAGGAATCTAACCTGGATCGATTAGCCTTCTTGTATGAGCCCTTAAAAATTAATGGGATCCTAAGTTCTTCACATATTTCTTTTAGGTATGCAGCTATTTCAAAGGCCATATCTCTATCCTCAATGGCACAAGGACCTGCAATTAAGAAAAAAGCATCGTTATTATAATCCGCCAACTTAGGTATCTGCATAGCTTTAAGTTTTCTCTATGCAAAGATACAGCTATATGGACTTAAAAACACAAATTGCCGAAGATAATTTTAATAGCACTAAAAGGAATGTATGATTTCAAAATAAAATTTCGAAACACTTTTAAAAGTCCGAATAAAGACATTCATTTAAAACCTACTGACGTATCGCAATTACTGGGTCTAAGCGGGCAGCCATGATAGCAGGAATAAAGCCAGATATAATTCCTGTAATAATAGAGATAGCCAAACCAACGAGCACATTACCAAATGAAATTTTCAATGCAAAAGGAATCATACCTTCTAGTAGCGGAAACAAGCTAGAAATGATCAATAATCCTAATCCGCCACCAATAGAGCAAAGTGTAATAGCCTCAATTAAGAACTCCAGCAGAATAAATCCCTTCTTTGCACCAAGTGCCTTTTTAACACCAATAATAGAGGTCCGCTCTTTTACCGATACAAACATGATATTAGCTACACTCACTGCCCCTACAACAATCGATAATAAACCAATGAATGCTCCTACCGTGGAAAAAATTCCAAATACTTCATCCATCAAGGCATCTAGTAAAGTCACTTTATTGAGGGCAAAATCTGTCTCTTCTAAGGGACGTAATCTTCGTCCTCTGCGAAGCATACCAGTCAATTCATCTTCCAACTGGTCTATAATTATACCATCTTTTGCCTTTACAGCTATTGTAGAACCAAAGCCTCCTAGATTCTTTACATTTAAAAACTTTCTAGCAGATTCATAACCTAGGATAAAGGTATTATCGAAATTGGCTACTTTGACTATATCATCTCCGGACTCAGCCACTACTCCAATAACCTCAAACTTCTTCCCATTCAAGGTGATTTTTTTCCCTATTGGATTTAGCACATCAAATAGAGCTTCGGCTGTATTGTGGCCTAAAATAATTTTATCTGAACCAAGGTTGTATTCCGCTTCGGTAAAATATCTACCCTCCTCAAACTCCATATCGATCACTTGGGGTAGATCATACGTACTTACAAAACCAAATACCCTTTTAGCAGCACTACTTTTATACTTTAGCGTTTTTCCCGGAAGCTCCATAGAAAAATAAGCATATGCAGCAGATTGAACATCCTCTTTGACCACTTCAAAATCATCATAATCTACATTTGGTCTTTTGACTATTTCCCACCATTTAATTGGCCCATCTGATTGCCAGGGAAACTTCATGACATAGATTACATCATCTCCTAACTTTTGCAAACTTGATCTTACATTAGTTTCCAAAGAATCAACCATAGCCTGTACACCCACAATACATACTACGCCAATCGTAATACCTAGTAAAGAAAGAGAAGACCTTAATTTATTGCCTACAATCTGACTAAAAGCTTGATTAAAACTTTCTTTGATGATTTTGAATAGAATCATAGAATATATGCTGATTTAGATGCTTACAATAAAGTAATTTTTGGCCATACCGTTTTATTATTTAGATGAATGCAAGTAATTCAACTATATAATTCCTTTCAATAGGGCTAAACTTAATTATATGAACCAATAGCCCTACAATTCTGTTTTACCAATGATTTTGCAGGACAAGTTTGGTGCGGTATAAAAGACCTAGATGCCCTGTTGTTAGGGAAATTATCAATTTTCATCAGATAGATGAAAATAATACATGGTTTTTGTACTTTTGAGCCTTACTTAAAAATCAAACAGTCAATTTATTGATAGTATATTCCTTAAACTTACAAGAGAATAGATAAATGCGTACAAAATTATCACATTTCAACTTCGACCTACCTAAGAAGCTAATTGCACAATATCCAACGGAAAATAGAGATGAAAGTAGACTTATGGTCGTGCATAGAGATAGCGGAAAAATCGAGCATAAGGTATTCAAAGATGTCATTAATTATTTTGACGAAGACGATACGTTTATTTTCAATAATACCAAAGTTTTTCCAGCAAGACTATACGGAAAGAAAGAGAAAACTGGTGCGAATATTGAAGTGTTTTTGCTTCGAGAGTTGAAGAAAGAAACTAGGCTTTGGGATGTATTAGTCGATCCTGCAAGAAAAATTCGTGTAGGTAACAAATTATACTTTAGTGATGATGATGGTAATGATTTACTAATTGCAGAAGTAGTTGACAATACAACCTCTAGAGGAAGAACTATTCGTTTCTTGTATGACGGAACAGATGTTGAATTTCATCAAGAGCTTGCAAAATTAGGAAACACCCCGCTTCCTAAATATATCGTAAGACCAAAGAAAAAGATTGTTGGCTCACAAACATTAGAAGATAAAATCATCAACCAAGCAGATGTAGCACCTCCATATACAGAAATGGATATTGCAGATTTCGATAGAGAAAGATACCAAACGGTATATGCAAAGAATCCTGGGGCAGTTGCTGCACCTACGGCTGGTCTTCACTTTAGTAGAGAGTTGTTGAAAAGATTTGAGCTTAAAGGAATCCATAGAGCAGAGG
>CAXQNQ010000075.1:0-10313 GCA_964225135.1 Mesoflavibacter profundi | reverse complement strand
CGGATATAAAGTATACCGCTTATTAATACGGCAGCTAAAAGGCAAAAAATCAAATAAAAACGGGGAGTGCTCAGGTAAAATTCAGTCATTACAGTACGGTAGATTATTTTTTTTGCGTTAAATAACGTTGATGTCTTAACAGAAGCATCAAAATACTTGTTTTATCAAACAAACAAAAGTATAGGTTAATTTTGTAAACAGCCTTTTTTATTTTTGGATTTCAATTATGAAAACCTTCAACACAACATTTCTTATATGAAGCGCATACTAGTGGTAATTCTTTTGCTGAGCTTTTTTCAAAGTGTACAGGCATCTTATATTTTGATTCCTATGGGTGCTGAAGAACAACGGGACCATCTGAAAGCTTATGGTATTACTTATTGGGTGCTAGATAATGAAATACAGGCGTGGTGGTTGTTGAATTATAGAGGCGGAAGTTTTGCTTTTCCAAATAATAAGCTTTTTGAAAAGGAATGTCTGACCAGAGGAGTTAGTTATGAGATTATTAGTGATGGGGCTTTTAATAATATCCTTGAAACTATAAATGATCCGGAAGCCAACATGGAAGCTATGAAATTGGAAGTAGCTCCAAAGATTGCGGTATACACACCTGATTTTAATACAAGAGGAGAGAAGATTCAACCTTGGGATGATGCTGTAACATTAGCCTTAACCTATGCGGAGATTCCTTATGAAACGGTTTGTGATACGGAAGTATTGAATGATATACTTATAGAATATGATTGGTTGCATTTACATCACGAAGACTTTACAGGGCAATATGGTAAGTTCTATGCAGCCTTTCACAACTTTGAATGGTATAAAGCTAATGTGAACAAGATGGAAGAGTTGGCTGCTCAAAATGGGTTTGCAAAAGTATCTCAGTTGAAGTTGGCAGTAGTAAAAAAAATAAAAGAGTTTGTCGTAGGTGGGGGGTTTATGTTTGCCATGTGTTCAGCTACAGATACCTATGATATTGCACTAGCAGCAGAAGGACAAGATATATGTGCCAAATATTATGATGGAGATGCAGCAGATCCGAATATTCAATTAGATTATTCAAAGACACTAGCGTTTACCGATTTTGAATTGTCTAAAAATCCATTGGAATACGAGTATTCCACTATCGATCACACTAGAGGCAGGCGAGTAGTAGCTGAGCAAGACTATTTCACCTTGTTTGACTTTTCTGCTAAATGGGATCCTGTTCCAACTATGTTAACGCAGAATCATACTAGAACCGTAAAAGGATTTATGGGACAAACTACTGCCTTTAGGAAGCAGTATGTTAAGTCTGGAGTACTAATTTTAGGTGAAAATAAACCGGCCAATGAAGTTCGATATATTCATGGGAATCTATTGGAAGGTACTTGGACGTTTTATGGTGGACATGATCCAGAAGATTATCAGCATCGCGTCAATGATCCTGAAACAGACTTGAGTTTACATCCAAATTCTCCTGGATACCGACTTATCCTGAACAATGTACTTTTCCCCGCTGCAAAGAAAAAGAAGCGTAAGACTTAAGCTACAAAGTAGAATTTGTAAATTACGAGAGCAAAAAACGAGATATGACTAAAATTACAGCCATAGTACCTATGCGTCATAATAGTGAGCGGGTACCTGGAAAGAATTATAGAGATTTTGCAGGAAAGCCTTTATATCATAGGGTAGTAGATAGTCTATTGGCTTGCGATCAAATTGCTGAAGTTGTTATTGATACTGATTCACCGGTTATTTTGGAAGACGCTGCTAAGCAATTTCCAACAGTCAAACTTCTAGAACGCCCAGTACATCTTCAAGCAGGAGAAGTACCCATGAATGATGTATTATTGAATACCATTAGCCAATTGGACGCAGATTTTTTCCTTCAGACACATAGTACAAACCCTTTGCTTTCTGCAGAAACGGTCACTAAAGGTGTTCAGGCTTTTTTGGATAATTATCCTATATACGATTCATTATTTACGGTAACCCGATTGCAGACTAGATTGTGGGATGGCCTTGCTCGTGCAATTAATCACAATCCTAATATTTTGTTGCGAACGCAGGATCTACCTCCCGTTTATGAGGAGAACTCCTGCATGTATATTTTCTCCGAAGCTATTTTGAGGCAAAAGCATAATCGAATAGGCGATAGACCATACTTGATGGAGATGCCTGCTATGGAAGCGCAAGATATTGATGTGGAGTTAGACTTTATCTTAGCTGAATTACTTTATAAAGAGACGAACAAAAAATAAAAGATGGAATACTCAAATCTACTTGTAAAAGAACAGGATGGTATTATTTTGTTGACCATAAATAGGGAGCGAGCATTAAATGCTTTGAATAGACAAACTATGTCAGAATTGAAAGACTTTTTTGTATCTGATCAGGCTCGGTCTGCTGATGTTAAAGGAGTAATTGTGCGTGGTGCAGGTGAAAAAGCTTTTGTTGCTGGTGCAGATATAAAAGAGTTTTTGGATATGGATGCCGCTGGAGGTGCTCAGATGGCTCAAGCAGGACACGATATATTTAATGCTATTGAGGCGTTTCCCAAACCAGTAGTTGCTGCTATTAATGGATTTGCATTAGGAGGAGGTTGTGAATTGGCTATGGCTTGTCACATGCGTATTGCGACCCCAAGTTCCAGATTTGGGCAGCCTGAGGTTAATCTGGGATTAATACCAGGCTATGGTGGTACTCAGCGATTGATTCAGTGCATAGGAAAAACTAAAGCCATTGAATTACTTATGACAGCTGATATGATTGATGCGGAAGAGGCTTATCGACTAGGGCTCTTGAACTATGTAGTTTCGGCTGATGAATTGATTGAAAAAGCGACTAATCTTATCACAAAAGTGTCAAAAAAAGGACCGGTTGCTATTGCGAAAATAGTGGAATCTGTCAATGCATATTTTGACCACCAGCTCGATGGCTTTCAGGAAGAGGTTAAGCAATTTGGAGTAACTTGCGGCACGGAGGATTTTCAAATTGGTGCAAATGCCTTTATTAATAAGGAAAAACCGAAGTTTACTGGTAGGTAGATGAAAGGATTTTTTAGGTCAAAAAAAGGAGGGTGTAGAAATAAACCCTCTTTTTTTTTGGCTTAACTCATAAGAGTTGATACCAGTTATCAGGTTGAAAACCTTTTCTATACTTTAATTTGTTGTGATTATTCTATTAAATTTGCAGCGCCTTTAATCACCTCCGGTTGGGCGAACTTGAAAAATGAGTATGATAGAGACTAATATATTAATCATTGGTGCAGGGCCTGTTGGCTTATTTACGGTATTCGAAGCTGGATTGTTGAAGTTGAAATGCCACTTGATAGACTCTTTACCTGAACCTGGTGGTCAGTTAAAAGAAATCTATCCTAAAAAACCGATCTATGATATCCCTGGGTACCCTTCTATTTTAGCAGGTGAATTAGTCGATAACCTAATGGAGCAAATTAAGCCGTTTAATCCAACCTTTACGCTTGGTGAGCGTGCTGAATCGATAGAGAAACAGGAAGATGGATCTTTTTTAGTTACATCTAATAAAGGTACTGTGATCAAGGCAAATGTGATTGCTATAGCAGCAGGTTTAGGCTGTTTTGAACCACGTAAACCACCTTTATCAAATATTACTGATTTTGAGGATAAAGGAATAGAGTACATCATCAAGGACCCATCTATTTATAAGGATAAGAAGGTCGTAATAGCAGGAGGAGGAGATTCTGCTCTGGACTGGACTATTATTCTAGCCGATATTGCTAAAGAAGTGACCTTAGTGCATAGAAGGGAATCCTTCAGAGGTGCATTGGATTCAGTAGAAAAAGTGGTTGAATTAGATAAGCAGGGCAAGGTAAAATTAATTACCAATGCTCAAGTTGTAGGGCTAGAAGGTGCTGATCAATTAGAACGTGTATTAATTAAGCATAAGGAACTGGGGGACATTAGTAAAGAGGTAGATCATTTCATTCCTCTATTTGGTCTTTCTCCAAAACTTGGTCCAATTGCAAATTGGGGATTGAATGTAACTAAGAATGCTATTGAGGTAGATACCTTAGATTACAGTACCAATATTCCGGGGATATATGCCATTGGGGATATTAATACTTACGAAGGAAAATTGAAATTAATTCTTTGTGGATTCCATGAAGGAACATTGATGGTTCAATCAGCCTTTAAGTACATATATCCAGATAAGAAATTATCATTCAAATATACTACCGTTACTGGTATTGACGGATTACAATAAGGATTATGGAAGGAATGATCAATGTCAAGGTGACCGACCGGGAAGGACAAGTTCACGAGCTAGAAGCTCCTACGGATATGAATATGAATATGATGGAGGTATGTAAAAGCTACGAACTCCCAGTAGAAGGTACTTGTGGAGGAATGGCGCTCTGTGCATCTTGTCATATGTATATTCTTAGTGATCATACTTTAGATCCACCTTCTGAAGACGAAGAAGATATGTTAGACCAAGCCTTCTTTGTAGAAGATAACTCTAGATTAGGTTGTCAAATTAAAATAACAGAAGATCTAGAAGGTCTAGAAGTACAATTGGCGCAAGTCGAGTAAGTTTATTCTACCAATCCAATTAAATTTCTATAAAGCTCATAGTCTTCATAAGGCGTTTTTAGCTCTAAGTAATCCAAGAGATTGATGTCTGATTCATCATATCTTTCTTCAATTTGAGTGGCGGTATGTTCTAAATAGACTTCAAGCAAGCCTTTGTTCAATTGCTCATTTCTCCAATTAAACGTTTGTATCATACGCTCAGTAACTTCTGCTCTTACTTGATCTTCATTGACCTCTTCTCCGTCAGCATTTGAAGCAATTTTAGCAGATTGAATTGCGTGATTATTCCGAGCGATGAATTGAGCAGATTTAAACAAGAAATATGCGGTATGAATTTTTTGATTACTCAATCCATGCTCTAATAAAGCATAGAGAATAAGCTGTAAATCTTCTTTAGAACTTAGTTCATTGACTTTGGCGTTGGATTTATACCATTTGAGGTCAAGGATAAGCGTTTCCTCTCCTCTGTAAAGGACCATATCCATAATACCTCTAAAGTTGAGGTTGTTCAATACTTGGCCTTTGCTTTCCTTTTCACATGAATCGGGTTGTAATGACCAACCATTTGCAATAATGTTTTTTTGAAAAGCTACAGCAGCTTCTATCAAGGTTTTGCTGAGTTGCTGTTTTTCAGGTTCTTTTCCATAGAGTAGGAATGTCGATCCTTTTTGTTCAAATGCTTGCTTCAGTAGTCCTTTTGCCGTTGCTCTAATCAAAGATTCATCAGCATCTAAAATACCAGGTACTTGAAATAAGTGTTCAAATAGGTAATGTCCTATGATTCCTTTGACTCTGTTTTCTTGACTAATGTGCTCTACAGAGGTTCTTCTGAGTTTCAGTAAATAGTGAAACGCAAAACTATAGGGATGATAGAATAATTTGTTCAAAGAAGAGTAAGACCAATCTTTATGATCTTTGAAAGTTGTCAATAACTCTTTTAGATGATCGACTTGAATGAATCCATTATTGGATTGCAGTTGAATAGGATCTATATGTTTTAATGGAGCAGATTCAAAGCCTTTTAAGACTGTTTCAGGCCTCACTTCCACCATGATATGTTCTGATCCGTCGCATCGTTCTAGTATATCTGATATTAAACTCGATGCTTCTTTTTCTTCTCCTTTAATACGATGGGGTAAGACGAAAATTAACCGATTGCTGGTTAATAATACGGGACGAATTTTACGCCAAAGTTTCCGTTTTGTTTCTAAAGCAGGTCCATCTATAATACAGTTGTTTGCAGCTAAAAATTCAAGTTCTTTTTCACTCCAGAAGGAGAACTGATAGCTGCTGTTTTCTTGTACAGCATTCCACCAAAATAATTCAGGGACTGGTGCAATCAATGCTGTGGCCCGATTGATATATGTTGGTGCTCCAACCATTTTTTTGTTGAGTTGAATGGGAGCTGCTTGAAAGATGGAATTAATGATTTGCTCTAATTCTAGTCTGGAAATAGTTTCGCTGTTAAAATCCGCGAGTAGCTCTAATAATTGGCGATTCAATTTTTTGAGTAGGAGATAGTGTTGATTCTCTGTTTTTTTAGCAGACATGATTTTATCCAGTCGCTGGTAGATGCCAATGACATCTTCTTTAGGTGCTCCAAGAATTGGATCGAAGCGATTCCTAATGAACCAGAATTCATATTCTTGGAATAATTGGCGTTCTATTTCTTCCTCAAATCTACCTTGTTCTTTGAGGTATTTAATGACTACTTTTTCAAAGGTAAGTTGGTCAAATCCAGGGGCATTGGCAAACTCGTTGATTAATTTTCGAGCAAGTCCCTTATCGAATGGGCTTGAGGGTAGTTTTAGGAAATCAATGACATGATATACATTTAGGGGATTCCAAAGAAAAACACTTGCAGATTTTAATAACATTAAACCTGGCCTGATGGGTGCTGAAGAAGACATTCCCATAGGGGCAATGCCTTGTGCGCTCATACATCTATCCAAACTATTAGACTGATCAGGGATAAAATATAAACGCTCCTGGTTTTGATTTAATTTTGAAATTCTTTGCGCTGCTTCTGCTTCATTTTGGAAGGTCCACACTTGAACACTTCCATCTCCAGAAAGTGTTGGTCTTTGATTGTCTTTTGAAGCAAAAAGGGTCTGCACTTTAGCTAGATCTGAGTTTTTGTTTTCTGCACTCCCTGCTGTAGTCGGTCCAGACAATTGGATGGAAGGGTTGAGACTTAGTATGTGCTGGAATAGGTCCCTAAAATAATAAGGGAGTAGTTCTAAGGGTTCTGCTAGGATGATTTGTGTAATAGGTAGATGCACAAACTGTAATTGTTTACGCACAAAATCGAATCGATCAGCAAAAGCTTTTGGCCATTTATCAGCGAGTGCTTGGATGCCTTTTTGAATTAAATGTTGAATCTGAAGTTTGGGTAATGCTTCTGCTACAGGGAATGTGTACCCATTGAGAAGTAATTCGTCGCGTTGCTCCAAAATTGCCTTTGCGGTACCAAAAGGATCTGCTTTAAAAGATTCGCTGAAATAGCTATCCGGTTGTTGTTGCTGAATCCGACTTAGGATATTACGGCAACGATCTAAGCGGATATGTGCATAAGCTGTTCCAGATTCATGAAAAGGACTTAGACAAATATCTTCTAAGTAGGATAGTAGTTTGGTAGGTCCTAGAACTAGGCAAGGATTTTTAGTAGTATTTGGGTGGGGGTAAGCACTTTTATCTAGTGCTGTTCCAAAATATAATTTCATGCTATAATTTAGCCACCTGTTTCTTGTTTGAGTTGTTTCATTTGAGATTCCCATAATTGCATTTGGTCATCTACTTCATCATCATCACAAAAATCGGTGATAGTAAGAATGGTTTCATTGGTTACTGGAGACTTTTCGAACTTGAACTCTAGGTACTCATCATCAGAGTCAGCATGTTCCCATTTAAACCGTACGCGTTCATTTTCTTTATCCTCAACTAGCTCTGCAATTTCATCTGCACCATCCCAAGTGAATGTATACATTTCACCTGTAATATCAATTTCATCACAAAACCATCGGATTAAACAGTTTGGTGTAGTAAAAAATTGGTAAAGAATAGATGGAGATGCTCTAAACAAAAACTCCATATTAAAAGATACTCTTTTCATCTTTTGCGCTTCAATTTTTTTTGTTGACTTAACCCATTAGGCTTCAAAACCTAAGCATTTATTTATTAAGTCAATGTACAATAAATAATAAATAGTTCATATTTCCAAAAAATAAATGCAATACTATATAGATTTTTGGAGTAAAAATAGCAATACCCTTTGCTATTAAAAGCGTTAAAATCATTAGGTTTTTTTAGCAAATACTTGACATATGGCAAGTATAATCTTAACTTTGTAGTTGTTATTCTGTTAGGCACCTACACTACGCACACACCACATTCCAATTATACCAAACAAATCAACAGGATAATTACACTTTAAAGCATATAATAATATCAATAATAGGGTTTAAATGAGGCAACTTAAAATTACTAAGTCGATAACGAACAGAGAATCTCAATCACTTGAAAAGTATCTGCAAGAAATCGGCAAGGTGGATCTACTCTCCCCAGAAGATGAGGTATCATTGGCAAAACGAATTAAAGAGGGTGACGCTTTAGCACTAGAAAAACTGACAAAAGCAAATTTGCGTTTTGTTGTTTCTGTAGCTAAACAATACCAAAATCAAGGACTATCGTTGTCAGATCTTATCAATGAAGGAAATCTGGGGTTAATTAAGGCTGCTCAAAGATTTGATGAAACTAGAGGTTTCAAATTCATTTCTTACGCAGTTTGGTGGATACGCCAATCTATATTGCAGGCCTTAGCAGAACAATCAAGAATTGTAAGGTTACCGCTTAACAAGGTTGGATCTTTAAATAAGATCAATAAGGCGTTCTCTGAATTAGAGCAAACTTATGAAAGAGAACCTTCAGCAGATGAATTAGCTGAACTTTTAGAAATTGGTGTGGAAGAAGTAGAAACTACATTAGGAGTTGCTGCTCGTCACGTATCGATGGATGCACCATTTGTTGAAGGGGAAGATAATTCACTATTGGATGTATTGGAAAACAATGGAACTCCTGGTACGGATGATTCGCTCGCATATAGTGAGTCTTTAAGAAGGGAGATTGATCGTTCATTATCTACCTTGACGGATCGTCAAAGAGATGTGATCAAATTGTATTTTGGTATCGGTGTCCCTCACCAAATGTCTTTAGAAGATATTGGAGAGAAGTTTGGACTAACACGTGAGCGTGTCCGCCAGATCAAGGATAAAGCGATCAATAAATTACGATCGACCAATAGGAGTAAGCTACTCAAAAATTTCTTAGGAAATTAAAAGAATAAAATCACGTTAACAGCCATTCAAAGTATTGGCTGTTTTTTTTTAGCCAGAAATAGAATTTTATCTACTTTTGCGCTGTTATTTTAATAATAATGTAAACCAAATTATTACTAATGAGCGAAAAGGAAATGCTTTTGCGTTCAGCTACTGATGCATCACTACAATCTTGGAGAACAGATGAGATGATGGCATTGGAGCTATTGAGAATCGTTGGAGAACTTAGATTTGACAGAGGTGTGGAACTTGTTTTTTTCCGCAGTGATTTGTACGATGTAAGGCCTAGCGAATTAATGAATATCTTACTCAAGTCTGAGGATTACGTTAAACAAGAAGTTTCTGTAAAATTAGCTTTAGAGTTGGTACGTGCTATTGCAGATGTACCTGGTCTAGTTCCTGCTAAAATTGACCTAGGTCGAATGAGTGTGGAATGGTTAGAGAGTGCTAAGTCTATGGATGAAGTTCATGCTTTTGTAGGGGATCGACTTGCCACTTTCCAAGGTGAAAATAGTGGCAAAATTTCTAAAGATGTTGTCTTATATGGCTTTGGTAGAATTGGACGTCTGTTAGCTAGACGAATCATTTCTATGACTGGAAAAGGTCAACAACTTAGACTTAAGGCAATTGTTTTAAGACCTAAAATGAAGAGTGTTAGAGCTGAATTAGAAAAACGTGCTTCTTTGTTACGTTCTGATTCTGTTCATGGTGATTTTCACGGGGTAGTGGAAGTAACTGGAGATGATGAATTGACCATCAACGGAAATAAAATTAAGATTATTTTTGCTGGCTCACCTGCTGATATAGATTATACTGCTTACGGGATTAAGGATGCGTTATTAATTGATAATACGGGTGTATGGAGAGATAAGGAAGGATTGTCTGGACACTTAAGACCAGGTATTGAAAAGGTAATGTTGACAGCTCCAGGTAATGATATTCCAAATATTGTACATGGAGTAAATCAGAGTAGCATTAATATTGATGAGGAGCAAGTAATTAGTGCAGCTTCTTGTACAACTAACGCTATTAGCCCAGTTCTAAAGGTTTTGAAAGAGGCCTTTGGTATTGAAAAGGGTCACATCGAAACTATTCATGCTTATACTTCTGACCAGAACTTATTGGATAATTTCCACAAAAAGCCTAGACGTGGCCGTGGTGCTGCTGTCAATATGGTATTAACTTCAACAGGTGCAGCAAAAGCTGTAGGAAAGGTATTACCAGAATTAAAAGGCATTTTGACGGGTAATGCGGTTCGTGTACCTACTCCAAATGTTTCATTGGCTATTATGAATCTGCATTTAGAAAAAGCCACCACTGTGGAAGAACTGAATGACTTGATAAGAAGAAAGTCTTTGTTCTCTGATTTGGTAGAGCAATTGGAATTTTCAAATTCTGAGGAATTTGTATCGACAAATGCTAT
>CAXQNQ010000074.1:0-19205 GCA_964225135.1 Mesoflavibacter profundi | reverse complement strand
TACAGCTGCGGAAGGAGTGGTAAAGACTTATTTCCACGGTGCTCACCCAGCAGGTAATGTAGGTATTCAAATTCACCATACCGCACCTATCAATTCAAATGAAACCGTTTGGACTTTAGATGTTCAGGCAGTCATTACTATAGGTAAAATGGTTACTGAAGGTGTTTTTGATGCAAGTCGTTTAGTTGTAATTGGAGGTAATGTCAATCAACCAACTTACGCTCGTACTTATGCTGGTGCAAATGTTGGTGAGTTACTTAAAGGCAACATCAAAACGGAGCAACCTAGGATTATTTCTGGTGATGTACTATCTGGTGAGCAAAAGCAAGAATCAGAGTTCTTGAATATTTTTGATGACCAGATTTCTGTTATAGAAGAGGGTGAATACTATGAGATGTTTGGATGGTTATTACCATTATCTCCTAGACCGTCTATTTCAAATACCTTCCCGAATTTCTTGTTCAAGAATCACGAATTTGAGGTTGATACTAACACCCATGGTGAGTATAGAGCCTTTGTGGTGACTGGACAGTATGAGAAGGTATTACCAATGGATATCTATCCTCAACATTTATTAAAGTCTATCCTAGTTAACGACTATGAGCGTATGGAAGGCTTAGGTTTATTAGAGGTAGTAGAAGAAGATATGGCGCTTTGTGAGTTCGTATGTACTTCTAAGCAACCTGTACAGAAAATTTTGAGAGAAGGTCTGGAAACGCTTAGAGAGCAGTAATCAGATTAAAATATAATAATTGAATTAAATCAACATCGAATCTTTTTGAAATGAATAATGGTTTAATAAAGTTTTTGAAGAGAATAGAACCTGCAAAAGAGAAAAAGTTTTTACACACGCTTTTTGATGGTTTCTTCACATTCGCATTTGCACCAAATGAAACAACTAAGAATGGGGTGCACATTCGCGATGGTATTGATTTGAAGCGTACGATGGTACATGTTGTAATTGCATTACAGCTTTGCTACTTGTTTGGTACGTATAATATAGGTCATCAGCATTTTTATGCATTAGGTGAATACACGGGTTTATTTAGTGGGTTCCACTTGAAGTTGACTCATGGTCTAATTAAAATGTTGCCACTATTTATAGTAGCAAACGTGGTTGGACTTGGTATCGAGTTCTTCTATGCAGCCAAGAAAGGGCATCCGATTGAAGAGGGCTACTTGGTTACAGGTGCATTGATTCCTTTAATCATGCCACCAGATTTACCACTTTGGATTCTTTCTATTGCTATAATCTTTGCAGTAGTATTAGGAAAAGAAGCGTTTGGTGGAACGGGTATGAATATTTGGAATATTGCACTTTTGGCTCGTGTATTCGTATTCTTTGCTTATCCAACTACCATCTCAGGAGATGATGTATGGATATCGGGAATCGCTAAAGAAGGCATTGTTTATTCAACAGAGTACACTATGGTACATGGTTGGCTGGATAATTTGTTCAGCTCCTTTGGATGGAGTGTCTTTGGTGAAGGAGGAGTCGTCATAGACGGGTTCTCTGGTGCAACACCACTATCACTTGCAGTAAGCGGTGGTTGGGAAGCAGTAACATCACAGTTTACTGTATCTCAGATGTGGTGGGGATTAATCCCAGGATCAATTGGTGAGACTTGTAAGCCATTTATCATCTTTGGAGCAATCTTCTTGATTGCAACTGGTATTGCTAGTTGGAGAGTAATGGTAAGTATGGCACTTGGTTGTGCGGTAACAGGTTTATTACTAAACGGATGGGGAGCTACAGAGTATATGGAAATTCCTTGGTATTACCACTTCTACATGGGGTCATTCTTATTTGCAATGGCATTCATGGCTACAGATCCAGTAACTGCAGCTTCAACTAATACGGGAAAGTGGATTTACGGATTTATGGCGGGTATGGTCGGATTGATTATTCGCGTAATCAACCCAGCTTATCCTGAAGGATGGATGTTGGCTATTTTGTTTATGAATACACTTGCGCCAACCATTGATTTCTATGTACTGGATGCTAATATGAAACGCCGAGCAAAGCGAGCTCAATTAGCAGCCTAAGCAGAATGTATAACTCTTAAATTGAATTAAAAGTGAGTACAACAAAAATATATCTATTCGTAGGAATTATGACCGTAGTAGTAGCTACGCTTCTTACTGGACTTCGTAACCTAACAGCTGGTCAAGCGGAGATCAATGAAAAGGTTTTTAATAAAAGAGCTATTCTAAAATCATTGGCTGCTGGACTAGATGGAGATCTAGATACAATGACCGATGAAGAGGTACAGGCTATTTTTAATGATAATGTACAGCAGTATGTGGTTAAGTTAAATGGTACTGTTGCAGAGGATATGGTCGCTGAGGATATCAAAATGAAAAAAGAAGTAAAGAAAGCTGAAGGAGATAGAAATTTACCTTTGTTTGTTTACTCAAATCCTACTTCTGGTAAGACATACTATATCACCTCTGTAAGAGGAAAAGGATTATGGGACGAAATCTGGGGGTCTATTGCTTTGGAAGAAGATTTCAAAACTATAGCTGGCGTTTCTTTTGATCACGCTGCTGAGACTCCAGGTCTAGGAGCTGAAATCAAAGATAACACTGCATGGGTATCACAATTCACAGGTAAATCTATTTATAACGATGCTGGAGAGTTTGTGTCTATCCTTGTTAGAAAAGGTGGTGCTATACCAGGAAATCCACATCAAGTAGATGCTATCACTGGGGCAACCATCACAGGTGATGGTGTTACCAAGATGTTGGAAAAAGGATTGGTACAATATGAACCTTATTTTGCCACTTTAAAGGCGAGTAACTAATAGGTCGCAAGACAGTTAACTAACAAATAATTTGATCTGTTATGGCAGAAACTAAAATAAAAGAAGCAAAGGAGCCATTATTCGGCAAGAAAGAGCGCAAGCTTTTGGTAGATCCTTTATTAGACAATAATCCAATTACCATTCAGGTATTGGGTGTATGTTCAGCACTTGCAGTTACTTCTCTGTTGATGCCTTCATTGGTTATGACAATTGCGGTAGTTTTTGTTTGTGCATTTTCAAACTTACTGACTTCTCTTTTGAGAAATATCATTCCAAATGAGGTGCGCTTGATTGCTCAGTTGATCATCATTGCAACTTTGGTAACGATAGTGGAGTTAAGCTTGAAGTATTTTGATTATCCTACTTACAAAGAACTATCTGTTTATATCGGTTTGATTATTACAAACTGTATTGTAATGGGTCGTCTAGAAGCATTTGCTATGGGTAATAAGCCATGGAAATCATTCCTAGATGGTTTAGGTAACGGAGTAGGATACGGTATAATCCTATTGGT
This sequence comes from Mesoflavibacter profundi, assembly GCA_964225135.1. GTDB lineage: Bacteria > Bacteroidota > Bacteroidia > Chitinophagales > Saprospiraceae > AM-2324. The sequence goes on along the minus strand of CAXQNQ010000074.1, from coordinate 15,887 downwards.
AGTGGCTTTCTTTAGAGAGCTATTTGGAAAAGGTACTTTGTTTGGTGCTCAGATTCTTCCAGAAGGATACTTTGCAAATAACTTGATGGTTATGCCAGCTGCGGCTATGTTCATCCTTGCGGTATTCATTTGGATACAGAGAAGTAGAAACAAAGAGCTGATTGATATTTCTTGATCAGATTAGGATTCAATTTGAAAATACATTAATCAATATAAAATGGATTTTGTAAATATTTTTATTCGATCAGCCTTCATTGAAAACTTGGTATTAGCATATTTCCTAGGGATGTGTTCATACTTAGCAGTATCAAAGAGTGTAAAGACCGCTGTTGGTCTTGGCTTGGCTGTTGTCTTTGTATTAGGTATCACTATTCCAATTAACTGGATGATCAATGAGTACCTATTAGCTGAAACGACAAACGTATTCGGAACGGACCTTACATTCCTTCGATTTATCCTATTCATCGCTGTAATTGCCTCTATGGTTCAGTTGGTGGAAATGGTTATTGAAAAGGTCTCTCCAGCTTTATATAATTCACTGGGTATTTTCCTACCCTTGATCACGGTAAACTGTTCCATTCTTGGGGGATCATTATTTATGATCTCACGCGAGTACAATTTGGGAGATAGTATTGCCTTTGGTTTAGGTGGTGGTTTTGGATGGTTCTTAGCAATTGTATTTATTGCTGCGATCCGCGAAAAAATCAGATACTCTAGCGTACCACCTGCACTTCGCGGATTGGGTATGGCCTTTTTATTAACAGGATTAATGGGATTAGCATTCTTAGGACTTTCTGGTATCGACCCTGCGGCTTTGACTGCAGCGGCGGCAGCGAAATAAGAATTTTAATCCAACAACAAAAATAGTCTGACGACATGGAAATTTTATTTGCTATTATTGTCTTTTCAGTGGTTATCCTGGCTTTAAGTGCAGGGTTGTTGGCTGCAAGAAAAAGACTCGTTCCTCAAGGGGATGTGTCGATCATCATTAATGGTGATACTGAAAATCCTCGTTTAGTTAAGCCGGGTGCAACTCTATTGGGTGCATTATCTGGTGAAAACATCTTCCTACCTTCTGCATGTGGAGGAGGAGGTACATGTGCGATGTGTGAATGTCATGTGCTTGCTGGTGGAGGAGAGGTGCTTCCTACTGAAATGAACCACTTGTCAAGAAAAGAAGCTGCTGAAGGTAAGCGTCTAGCATGTCAAGTAAAAGTTCGTGAGGATATGGAGGTACATATTCCAGAGGAAATTTTTGGTATCAAAAAATGGGAGTGCGAGGTTGTATCTAATTACAATGTAGCAACCTTTATCAAAGAGTTTGTGGTTAAATTACCTGATGGTGAATTACTTGATTTTGAATCTGGTGGTTATATCCAGATTGATGTTCCGGAGATTTTATGTGATTATAAGGATATAGATATCACTTCCCACCCTGACATGGGTAAACCAGTTGATGAATTTAAGCCAGAATGGGATAAGTTCAAGATGTGGGATTTAAAGATGAAGAATGATGAAGAGATTTTCAGAGCATATTCTATGGCTAATCACCCAGCTGAAGGAAATATCATCATGTTGAATATTCGTATTGCTACTCCACCATGGGATAGAGCTGCGAATACTTGGAAAGCTGTAAATCCTGGTATTTGTTCTTCATTCGTGTTTACACGTAAGCCAGGAGATAAGGTAACTATTTCAGGGCCTTATGGGGAGTTTTTCATTAAGCCAACGAAGAAAGAAATGGTATACATCGGTGGTGGTGCTGGTATGGCTCCATTGCGTTCTCACTTATTCCATATGTTCCACACGGAGAAGATGAAAGACCGTAAGGTTTCTTATTGGTACGGTGGACGTACGAAGCGTGAGTTGTTTTACATCGATGATTTCAAGCAAATTGAAAATGAATTTGATAACTTCAATTTCTATGTTTCCTTAGATAATCCTTTACCAGAGGATAATTGGAAAGTAATGAAGGATATCAACGATAAAGAAGGTGATGGATTCCAAGGGTTTATCATGCCTGTTCTTTTTGAGCAGTACTTGAAGAATCATCCAGAACCGGAAGAAATTGAATACTACTTCTGTGGTCCTCCAGCTATGGCACAATCTATTTTTGATGCCTTAGATAAATTAGGTGTTCCGGAGGAGAACATAGCCTTTGATGATTTTGGAGGTTAAAACAAAAAAGTCCCGAATATTATTCGGGACTTTTTTTATTGGTGAAAGATTTTAATCTCTACCTTTCTTTTTTCTTCACCTGGAATATCATCTTTGATCTCGCCACCATCTTCAATATAAACCCTATCTACTCGGTAACCGCTATTTTTTTAGATATACTGGAACATTAAATAACCAAACTTATCTTTATTATATGGAATCCTTTTTGCAATAGGTGAATCAATAATATGCCAAGATTTAAATGGATATATTTAGAAGGTGAGGGTGTTCAACACCATGTAGAGCTATTTCACGGTCGCAGGAATGGGCATGTTTTATTGACTTGCAACGGTAAAGTAATTTTGACTGATTTTGATGTACGTCAATCCAAGTCTTATACATTCTTTATCAATGAGGAAATGTGTAAGGTTCATCTTAAGCATAAAGGGATAAAATTTAAGTACAGTTTTGAAATAGATAGGAAAGTAGATACTCCGCTTAATCGAATTAGAAAAGAAAGATCCAGAAAGTATAATTTCTATATAGCTCTGATGTTCATATTAGTTGTAGTAACTGCATTTTGGAGTATAAGTTTCGGAAAAAAGATGGAATTGGAATCCAAACGGATAGCCTTTGGTTCAGCTCCTAAAACGGGGATAACTACTAAAATTTATGGGAAGCTTTTAGAAATAGAAGAAGGCTATGCCATCCAAACGCTTTTGCCTAACAATGAATCAGTCACCAAGCCATTATCTGGTTTTTATGGATTTAATGGTTGGCCTTTACAAGATGGGCAAGCATATGAAGTTAAATTGGAGGGGAATTCCATTATTGAAATATTGTGGAATAAACCTGATGAGCAAACATTAAATGAATTTAGGAATAAGGTCTTACAAGACATTCATTTGGATTCTTTTAACGAATATGGATACACAGATGTATCCTGTATTATTAAGATTATTGAGCAACAATCAACTGCATTTGGATTAGCATGTATGTATTATGCTAAGACATCTCAAGATATCAATGCATTTGCAAATGAGGTGTTTTTCGAACGTATTATGAATTCTAAGGAGATGAAAGCAAACTATGATTATGTTTGCACTACTACTTTGAATACCAATTAATTCTTATAATTCGTATTTTTAAGGATATTCCATTTTTTAACCGGACAATTATTCACTTGGAAGGACTAATTAAACATATCGAAAGCTTAATTTTTGTTGCAGATCAACCGATCTCTTTAAGCGAAATTAAAGAAGCCTTAGAGTTAACCTTTGAAATTGGCTTTGCTGAAGCAGACTTAATCGAGCAGTTACAAACCCTTTTGCAAAAATATAGTAGTGATGATTACAGCATGGAAGTGGTTGAGATTGCAGGCGGGTATCAATTCTTGACTAAAGGAGCCTATCACGGCACTATAGGTGCTTTCTTGAAAAACAGGACCAATAGAAGATTATCTAGGTCAGCGATGGAAACACTCTCCATTATTGCTTATAAACAGCCTGTTACTAAATCCGATATGGAAAGGATTCGGGGGGTTAGTTGTGATTACGCGGTACAAAAACTTTTGGCTAAAGACCTTGTTTCTATTATCGGTAGAAGTGATGGTCCAGGTAAGCCTCTATTGTATGGAACGAGCGATAAGTTTATGGAGTATTTTGGAATAAAAGGTATGGATGATTTACCTAAACCGAAAGAGTTTAAATCTCCAGAAAATGTAGTAGGTAGCCTTGAGCGACTGGAAGATATATTGGTTGAACCACAAGAATCTAAATCACCCAATCAAGAACAATTAGAAAAAGAAGTTGAAGATGAGTAGTAAAGAAAAACCCTTGGTAAACAGAGTAGCCAATTCTGGCATTATCACACTCGACTTAGAGCAATGGTATCCCAGTGATGATTTGGTTCATTTTGATATTAAAGATTACCTATTCCAAGGGTTAATTCTTAAAGAAAAAGATTTTAGAACGGCATTAAAAGAATTGGATTGGTCTGCTTATCAAGATAAAATCCTATTGGTGTATTGTTCGGCTGATGCCATAGTCCCTTCTTGGGCGTATATGCTAATTGCTAGTTATGCCGCCAAAGTTGCAAAGGATGTTGTCCAAGCTAGTTCCTCAGAGTATTTGAATTTATATTACAGAGAGCATATTGCTGCCTTGGATCTAGATGCCTATGAAGATAAACGAGTTGTGATAAAAGGATGCTCCAAAAAGGATGTACCTGTTGGAGCTTATTTAGAACTAACCAAAGTACTGCAACCTAGAGTGAAGAGCTTGATGTTTGGTGAGCCTTGCTCTACTGTTCCAGTGTACAAAAAACCCAAAGTATAATGACCTCAAAATCAAATAAAGTACTTATTCCTTTGTTGGCTTTACCTCTGATGGTTGGATTGGTATTATTATTCCAATCCTTTGGTGCTGAAAAACCCAATACATCAGTTGTTACTCCAATAGAGATTGCGTTTAATCCTGATAAGACGTATACATTAGCTGGAGAGTCTTTTGACTTAAATTCATTTGATATATTGGAGCGTTTAGAGCGCGAAGTTTTGGTTAATGCACATTGGACTTCTGCTACCACTGTAAATATGAAGCGTACTGGGAGATACTTTAAAATTATGGAAGAGATATTGGAGGCCAATGGAGTACCAACAGATTTAAAATATTTAGCAGTAGCAGAGAGTAATTTAGAAATGAAGGCTTCTCCTGCAGGCGCAAAAGGATTGTGGCAATTTATGAGTGCAACAGGACGGGAGTTTGGTTTAGAAGTCTCTAGTCAAGTGGATGAGCGCTTGCACGTTGAAAAATCTACACAGGCATTTTGCGATAAAATACTTGCAGACAAGGAAAAGTTTGGTTCTTGGTTGACGGCTATTGCTGCTTACAATATGGGTAGGGGAGGAATGATAAAAGTTTTAGATAGACAAGGAACAGCAAATTATTTTGAAATGAATCTGAGCGATGAAACGATGCGTTATCCGTTCCGTATCATGGCCATTAAGGAAATATTCGAACATCCTGCAGAATATGGATTTATCATGGACTCTACGGATTATTATAATCCTTTTGATGGCCTGAGTAAAACAATTGAAGTGAATGCCTCTATTCCTAGTTTATCGGATTTTGCCGCCTCTTACAATATGAGTTATCGAGAACTAAAAATATTGAATCCATGGCTTCGAGAACACAAATTAGATATAAAGCCAGGCAAGACATATGGTATACAAGTGTATAAATAAAAAAATCCCGAAGTTTAAGCTTCGGGATTTTTTTATTGAATGGCTTGGAATTGATTTAATCCACATTCTAAGAATTGTTGATAAGCTTCAACATCTTCATCGTACGCTGTTGGCTTGTTTAGAACTTTAAAGCTTCCATCATCCATAGGCGCTACCAATACATAGTATGGTTGAGAGTTGGTTCCAAAGTGAATAGCTTGGAAATCCGCCCACTTGTTTCCAACGTTTCTCATTTTCTTTTGTGATAGTTTAGATACATAGGGCTGATCTAATTCTTTGCGCTCATCAACATAAAGAGATACCAATACATATTCATCTCTGATTAGTGGAAGAATCTCATCCTCACCCCATACCTTATCTTCCATCTTACGACAGTTTACACAACCATGCCCAGTAAAATCAATGAAGATAGGCTTGTTTTGTTTTCTAGCTACTTCTTGCGCTTCAGCAAAATCTTTATAACATTCCAAGTTCAATGGGCAATGTTTAGGGAAAATAAAGGAGTGCCCTGCTGGAGGTGCTAAACCACTTAATAAATCAGGCGTATTGAAGGTTTCTGATTTTTTATCCACCATAAATCCTAAAGACAGATAAACAGAAACAACTACAAAGAATGCGATGAATGCTCTTCGTACATTCGAGAACTTTCTGATAGGGGAATCATGTGGGAATTTGATTTTTCCTAAAAGATATATCACTATACAAATAGAACATATTAACCATATGCCTAGGAATAGCTCGTATGGCATGATTTTCCATCCCATAGTTAAGTCAGCTACACTTATGAATTTCATAGCAAGTGCTATTTCTACAAAACCTAGTACAACCTTTACGGATGACATCCATCCCCCTGCTGTTGGAAGTGAATTTAACCAAGATGGGAATGCTGCAAAAAGTGCAAATGGTAATGCTAAGGCAGTAGAGAATCCTAACATACCCATTAAAGGACCTACTGGTATTCTACCTAAAATTACTGGACCTGAACCCGTTGCTGTTTCTACTAACAAGGTTCCAATCACTGGACCTGTACAGGAGAAAGAGACTAAAGCAAGTGTAAAGGCCATAAAGAAGATACCTAGAACACCGCCTTTGTCAGCCTGAGCATCTGCTTTAGTTCCCCATGAAGATGGCAAAGTAATTTCAAAATATCCAAAGAAAGAAATAGCGAATACAATAAATAAGGCTGCAAAGAATAAGTTGAACCAAACATTTGTTGACATAAGGTTCAAGGTGTCTGCCCCAAACGCCATTGTAAAGGCTAATCCAATAAATACATAAATACCAATAATGGATAGTCCATAAATGATTGCATTCTTGATTCCTTTAGCTTTAGTTGGACTTTTCTTTGTAAAGAATCCTACTGTAATAGGAATCATAGGAAATACACAAGGCGTTAATAATGCAATTAAACCACCTCCAAAACCAGCTAGAAATACCAAGAATAAGCTTCTTGACTTTTCTTCCTTTTCTTTTCCTCCGTCACAGGTAAGATCTTCATCAGAATGGTCAAACCTGTAATCAACAGGTGTGCCAGTGAGATCTAAGCCGGTTGTTTCTATATCCAATACTTCCTCTTCTTCTTGGAAGGTATAATTACCTTTACTTAAATCGAAACTAATTTCAAGGGAAGTAGGGTTCAAACACATTTTATCGTTACAAGACACGTATTCAATGTAGAATGGAATGAGTCCGGTCCCAGAAGTTGCTTGCACTTTTTGAGTGAAAATAGCTTCCTGCTTAAATTTGACTAGCTCCATGTCAAAGACCTTATCATACATGGTCTTTACATTACCACCCTCTTCAACACTACCAATCAATTCAACACCTTCAGGAACAGTAATTTCGAAATAAGTGGACAATGGACCACCTGCTGGAATAGTCTGAGAATACATATACCAACCGTCATCGATACTGGTACTACAAATCAGTTGAAAGGTGTTATCATCTAATTGTTTTTGTTCAAAAAACCATTTTACTGGTTTTACAAAACCTGAGGCTCCTTCTAGTTCTATTTCATCCGTGGTACTAGTTTCTACTTCTACTTCTTCTGGGGTTTCCTCTGGAGTTTCTTGCTGAGCTGGACTTGCCGGGGCTTTAGACTCTACCGAAAGGTTGAAACTAAAATCTTCATCTGTAGGCGGTAAACACTTTTCGTCATCACAAGACATGTAAGTTAGGTAACCTGTTAAACTTGTGTTTGCATTAATTTTAATCTTTTGCTTAAAGGTAACCTGTTTAGCATACTTGATGATATCCATATCGAACATCTTATCATAGCCAGTTTTTGCCTTGCCTATTTCTTCTGTTTCACCAATAAATTCTACAGCATCATTGGAGTCAAATTCAAAGGTTGTAGGTATAGGACCATTATCTCCAATTTTTTGGGAATAAACATACCAGCCATCTTCGATAGATGCATCAAAGATTAAGTACATTTCATTTTCAGAGATTCTTTCTTGGCTTAAGTCCCAAGTTACAGGTGTTTCTATTTGCCCAATTGCAAATTGGCTCATTAGCGTTAAAAGAAACAGATGAAAATATCTCATTTTAATACAGGTTTTATGACCAAAATTGGTTTCGTCTTACATTATGGGTAGTAAAAGCCGCAACTTATTAAGTTATTCAGCTAAATGCAGGATTTTTGGAAGGTTTAAATAAAAATTAACACCCCTTTAGCAATCTGTAATTCGCAATACATAGCTTAGAAATAGAGCTTATAATTTCTTTCGTAAGTTAAGGAATCGTAAGATGAAAATTTAAATCAAGCCAAACATTTCTACAATTGGTGTTATCCTCAGACAGAGAATATTGAGTAGAAGTAATAAAGTGACTAATTCTCCCCATTGATTCTGAGTATTTAAACTCAATAAGCTGCTGAATATAGCTGCCGGAATTGCTAATAATATGAGGTATTGATCTACGTCTAATCCAAGAAAAATAATGAGAAACAGTTGAATACTGTACAAAACAAATAGACTTAGGATCTTCCTTTGCACTACTATAGATCTTTTTAGATTGAATTTTCGAAAATTAAAGCTAAGTGCTACGAAAACTAAAAAGCCTGATAGAAAGCAAAATACGGATAGGAGATTAGCGAATTTAAAAATCCATAATCCAAATAGAGTGAGCAAATCATAATTTAATAACAAGTATAATTCATCCTTGTAATAATACACTGTTCCCAAAAGATAATAAGGTAATGCTAAACCTATGAGCATCAATAAACGCTCATTGCCTTTAAATGATCGGAGTTGAATAAAAGCAATAAATGCCCAAATGAATAAAATAGCATATACCGGGTTAAGTAAACTAGCTAAGCCAATAAAAAATCCTGCGTTGAATACTTGGGTAAATGCTTTTTTCTTTTTGTAACTCCCTAAAACATCATTTATGGCTAGGATTATAAGAAAATTGGCAAGAATAGCCTCATTCAGAAGGAATGGACTGGGACTTAGAGCTATAAATAAAATGTAAAACAGCCCCGGTAGAAGATTAGTAATTTTTAGTAATTGTTGCTTTGTACTTATGTAAATCAATAATAAGCATTGAAAAAAAACTACAAGGGTAGAAATAACATATTGAACCTCAATACTTAATCGATAGAATGGATTTAATAGGGTTTGCGCAATAATGGTATTAACAGAAGACTCGCTCAATTCCTTCCCAAAATAATAATCTATACCTGCAAATAATCCGATAAGGATTAGATAGAAGAAGGATAGAATAATCTTATTGGAATTAAAAAATTTAAGCATGATTATTGCCTACTTGGTCTGCTATCAAAGATACTTATTATAAAATAAGTTTGAATAAAATATCAAAGGCTAATATTTGATTTTATAAAATTGATGGTTTTATTCACCAGTTCTTGAGTTGCTATAGGCAAATCCTCTAAGTCCCATGGATGTTTCATGTTAAATACATGATCACAATCGGGAATCTTGACTAGCTCCGTATGATTAGGATGGAGTTCAAACAGTGTCTCAGCGGCCGTAAAGGGTACTGCTACATCTCGATCACCATGGCAGAGTAAAATTCGACCCTTGAATTGAGGAAGATTTTTTGAGATGGAGAAACGATCTTGGTGTTGTTTGAAGTCTTCATAAAATTGATAGTCTAACTTTAGTGTATTCCCCGTTCTACTATTAAGAATGGTGTAATATCCCTTTTCTTTCCAATCACTTATGAATCCAGGTTGAAGCCATGCATAATCTAATCGTTGAACGGAAGCCCAACCAGTAACTGTTCCTATGTTTTCTAATTGATTAGCTACACTAAGGACAAGTCCTCCTCCTCTGCTATGACCAATTAAATGGACTTCACTAGAATCAATAGGTAATTGGGTTTCAGATATATGACTTTTTAGCCATGCTATACAGGCTTTTAAGTCTTTAAGTTCATTGGAGTAATTGTTCTGGGCGAAAGCATCTAAATCCTTTAAATCCTCAGGTTGAGTAATACTACAACCATTGTAGCTAAAATTGAACTTGGCAAAGGCAATGCCGGAATGCGCAAATTGTTCAGCTATCATACTCCAAGCCCCCCAATCTTTAAAACCTTTTATACCGTGACAAAAGACAACAAGGGGCGATTTGTAGCTCGTATTTTTGTAGTACAAATCTAGTAGAAAAGGTCTTCCAGAAGGGCTATTAACTTTAATGTTTTCAAGTTGTTTTATTTGAGTGTTCATTTTAATTAAGTTTCGCATTTCTTGTATCTTGTGCCGGATGCAGGAATATTAACCTGGATACTAAACTAAATTATGTCATATTCTCTTAAACGCATAAGAAAACCCATAGAAGAGGACTTAATAGCTTTTGAGTCATACTTTAGGGATAGCATGAAAAGTAGTAGTAATGTTCCCTTGGTGGATCGCATTATGTACTATATCGTGAAGCGTAAAGGGAAGCAGATAAGACCCATTGTTGTATTCCTCTCGGCCAATGTGGTAAAAGGCACAGATAGTTCTACATTCATTGCAGCATCATTGGTGGAACTCTTGCATACTGCTACGCTGGTTCATGACGATGTTGTAGATGAGGCCAACTTCAGGCGAGGATTCTTTTCTATTAAAGCACTATGGAAAAACAAGATTGCAGTATTAGTTGGTGATTACCTGCTATCACAGGGATTACTCTTGGCTGTACGAAATAAGCAATACCGCTTATTGGAAATCGTTTCAGATGCCGTTAAGGAGATTAGTGAAGGTGAATTATTGCAATTAGAAAAAGCTAGAAAGCTGGATATTAAAGAAGGGGATTATTATAAAATCATTAAAGGGAAAACGGCTTCTTTAATTGCTGCTGCATGTGCGGCTGGAGCTGCTTCTGTGACTACAGATGAAAAGCTCATCGAGCGGATGCGATTATTTGGAGAGAAGATTGGAATATCCTTCCAAATCAAGGATGATTTATTTGACTTTGGAACGGATGATGTAGGAAAACCTTTAGGTATTGATATTAAGGAGAAGAAAATGACTTTACCCCTGATTTATGCTCTGAATAGTACCGACGCATCCACAAGACGGAAGATTGTAAAGACCATTAGAAGAAATAAGGGAGAACGAAAAAAAATTGATCAAGTGGTCCATTTTGTCAAAGAGCATGGTGGCTTGACATATGCCTATGAAGAGATGATGAAGTTTAGACAAGAGGCCATTGATTTATTAGAAGACTTCCCGGACTCTCCTGCAAAAGAAGCTATGCATGAATTGGTGTATTATATTACAGAGCGTAAGAAATAAAAAATGGAGGTCATTGACCTCCATTTTTTATTTTATGCATCTTCATCCTTTGATGATTCTTCGGATGAATCTTCTCCTTTAAGTTTTTCAATCAGTGCTTTCGCTTTTGCCTTCGCATCTTTAGCTAGTTCCTCCACTTTATCTTCTATGGCATCTACTTTTTCTTCAACGACCTCACCAATTGCTTCCATTTTCTCCTCTACTTGCTCGCTGAGTTCTTCTAATTTTTCTTCTGCTTTTTCTGCTAGATCTTTTACTTTTTGTTTTCCCTCATTGATCGCCTCCGCTAGTTTTTCCAATTTAGGATCGGAGGACTTTGATTTTTCTTCTAGTTCGGATGTAATTTTTTCATCAAGCTCTTTTTTCAAGCGCTTCTTATCTTCTTCTTGTTGTTGCTTTTGTGCTTGAGCTTCCAATGACTCACGTCTCTTTTCTAGATCTTCACGAGTACGATTCATCTCCGTAAGCTTTTCAGATTTAGAACGAATACGTTCTTCAATCATAGCTATTTTAGCAATACTGATTTGAGCCTCTAACTGGTTGTCTGATCTAGCTTCTCTTCTGTTTTGGTATTCCAAATCAGATTTATCTCGATTAATGGAGTTTTCCATTTTTTTGATAGCCTCTAACAATCCTTTGTATCGCTTGTCAAGTCGTTCAAGTGGTGATGCTCCAGATTGACCAGCAGAGCCAAATTTCTTTTCTTTAACTTCTTTGAATGCTTTGTCGATACGTTCCCAAATCTTGGAACGGTCTTCTTTATTTAGCTTAAGATTTCTGAGTTTTTGCTGGATTTTTTTCAATTCTTCAAAGACTGCTTGAAGTCTTTTACCTTCGGTAATCTTAGTCTCTATTTGGTCTATTTCTTCGTAGAGGGACTGTTTGTTTTTGGCAGATTCCTGATTGAACTCCTTATCCATTTGAGTTCTAAGGTCTTTAAGCTTGGAGAACAAGTCGTTGGTGACTTCTTTGAGCATATTACCATGTTCTCTAAAGAGATTTTTCTCTCTCAACTGCTCTTGAACTTTAGACCAGAACCCTTTTAAGTTTTCCCAGATACCTTTATCGAATTTTTCTACCCGTTCAATTCTATCTTTTAATTCATCCAACTCACTTTTATAGGATTGGTATAGTTTAGTAGATAAAACCATGAAGTTCCATTCATTGACTATTACACTTATGTCACCTTCTTGTTCTGCAGTTAGGCCCTCTGGAAGGATAGAAGAAGAAAGAGAGAGTTCTTTTTCTGAACTGCTGTGTTCAGGGAATTCTATGTCTTGATTTTCTCTCCATTTTTTATTGAGATCTTCAATAAATTGGTCGGTAATAACCTCGTCTTTGAATTGTTTACATTGAACCATATTAGTTTCAGGAATCAATTCAAGCGCTAGTAAATATTTCGCTTCATTGGCATCTTTACACCATGTAGTAATACGGGTTTTCATAACTGGTAATCTTTACTTTCAGTAAATAATTCTATTATACTTTGTATAGTCACTAAGGGTGACGGACTATATCAAAGTTAAAAATTATTTATTGATATTGTTCAAATAAATCAAAATCCTAGACTAATTGGTTTTTGATTAAGTATTCAGCTATTTGAACTGCATTTGTCGCTGCCCCTTTTCTGAGATTATCTGATACCACCCACATATTTAGGCCGTTTGCAATGGATTCGTCTCTACGGATTCTACCGACAAATACTTCATCCTTATCTTTCGCAAGTAGTGGCATTGGATAACTATTTGTACCTGGATTATCTTGTAAAATAATACCTGGAGTATTACTAATAGCTTGTTTTATTTGATCAATATCAAATGCTTTTTTTAATTCTAGATTTACTGATTCTGAGTGTCCTCCTGAAACTGGAACACGCACGGCGGTTGCTGTAATAGCCATGTCAGGAGCTTGGAGAATCTTTCTAGTTTCATTAACTATTTTCATCTCCTCTTTAGTATAATCATTATCTAAAAAGATATCACAATGTGGTATGCAATTTCCGAATATCGGATAATGATAGGCTCTATCCTCATCTTTGAGTAGTATTCCATTTTTTTCCGCTTCATACTGCGCAACAGCTTTCGCACCCGTTCCGGTATAAGATTGATAAGTGGATACAATCATTCTTTTGATTCCATAATCCTGATGTATTGGTAAAAGAGCCAAGACTAACTGGATGGTGGAGCAATTGGGATTAGCGATGATTTTATCTGTTTTGGTGAGCAGATGTGCATTGATTTCTGGAACTACTAAGGGTATTTCTAGTTCCATACGCCAAGCCGATGAATTATCTACAACGGTACATCCTACTTCGGCAAATTTTGGAGCCCATGCTTTGGAAATAGTACCTCCTGCAGAGAAGATGGCAATTTGAGGTCTTTTTTCAACGGCTGATTTAAGATCAGTAACTGTATATGCTTCCCCCTTGAAATAAATGGTCTTTCCTACTGAACGGGCAGAGGCTACAGGAATAAGTTCGGTGATAGGCAAATTTACTTTTTCCAAGACTTTGAACATCTCTGTACCTACCAAACCTGTGGCACCTACTACGGCAATTTTCATCTGATAAATTTTTGATGATTTCTAAAAAATACAAAATAATAGAAATGCAATTAAAGTGGTATGGCTTTTTATGTTTTTGTCTGTATGCATCTTTTTGTAGCGGACAGTTTATAGAAAATTTTTTCGATTTAAATTGGCCCTATGCTGGGTGGTCAGGAGATCTAGAATATTTTGTGGTACATGAGGGGCATTTGCAACTGCAGGATACCAGCGCAAGCAGTATTAATGAAAGGACGCTATTTCTTGAATTGCCAAGTAGTACGGATACCTTGACCACTTGGTATTTTGATTGGTTGATGGATTTTTCCCCATCGGCATCAAATTATGCTTGTGTTTGGTTGCTTTGCGATTTTGATGAAGAACAAATAGAAGCAGGTTATTTTTTGAAACTGGGTGGTTCAAGTGGAGACTCAGACGCATTGGAGTTGTATTTTTTTGATGGGTCCACTAGTTTTTTATTGGGTAGCAGTATAGCCGGTTTTATGCATGGAGATCCTGTTGAAAAACAGTTTATGGTGGAGCGGTCCATTCAAGGTCTGTGGACTATTTATGCTAAAGATGTTCTAGACAATGATTTTGAGTGGATATTCGATGCAAATCATAATGGCATGACCGCTGGACAAGGAATGGCTTTTAAATGTCGGTATACGAAGACACGTAATGCGCATTTTTTTATGGATAGTCTGATGATGCATCCCATTTACGTAGATACAAAAGCACCAATCCTATTAAAAGGTCAATTCAAATCGGAGGGTTTATTACAATTAACTTTTGATGAATCGCTAGCATCTACTTTGGATTCTCTCGAATTAGCAGGAAATCCTACTTTCTCTGACTACTGGATGGAAGGTTCGGATATTTGGATTAACCTAAAGGAGTGGTTAGAAGATGGTACCTCCTTCACTATTCAATTAGCAGGTATTTCAGATTTAAGTGGGAATACGGCAGGGTTAATAGTTTATGAGGATATTTATGAATGGATCAGTATACCCAAGAGAGGTAGTTTTCTTATAAATGAAGTTCATTTTCATCCCGATGAGGAAGAAAATCTTTTGTCGCCACCATGGGAATACATTGAGTTGTATAATCCAAGTTCAAGCTCTATAGATACTGAGAGTTTAATTTTGCAAGTTGGAAATGATGAAATCCCTTTAGATTTAGGTATAGTATCTGCAGGTTCATTTATAGTTCTAAGTAGTGATTCCTCGGTTATGAATTTAGAAGGGGGATATGTTCTAGAGGATTTAGGAAGTTTGAGTAATGCAGGTACACAGTTGACTATTATTGATAGTGGGGGAGCTTACATAGATGGGGTCAACTATTCTGCTGAATTTCATACAGATTCATATAGGGCAAGTGGAGGTTATTCAATCGAGCGGATCAATCCACTAAATTTTTGTTTGATGACTTCTAATTGGGCCAGTAATAGGAGTCCAATAGGTTGCAGTCCAGGTTTTGAAAATTCAGTGTTGGATGAGACTTGGGTTCCTCCATTGGATTTGCAAGTAGCAGCATATGATGCAAGTAGTCAGTTACTTTCGCTGAATTCTAATTATCGCTTGGATTCAATAGCCCTAGAGTTATTGGAGTATGCTTCACCTCTCAGTCCCGAGTATAATTGGAATAAGGAGGATTACATAGAAGTGTTTTGGCCATTTGCCCATGAAGCAGGAAGGCTTTTTCATATTATATCTACCGCGGGATTTATTAGTTGTGGTGATTTATCCATTTCAGCATTAGATACGGTGCGTTTTGGGATAGGAAAGGAGGCTAAACCAGGTGATATTTGGATCAATGAGGTTATGTTTAATCCTGAATCAGATTGTCCTTCTTATGTAGAAGTAAGCAATCAGACTGATTCCTTGATTCGAGGAAAGGACTTATTTTTGAATTATAATTCAACTACTAAAACTGGTTGGATTCCTTTGGACTTACCTGTTTTAGCTCCGGATACTTATTGGACTTTATTTTCGGATACACCTAATGGCTGTTATAATAATTTAGATACTTCAGAGATTGTTTATGCATCTGATATACGGCACATCAAATCCGATTCTGGTATGCTGAGTTTAGTTCATAGAACGCCAAACTGGGAAATAGAAGTCGTAGATTCAATGGTCTATGCTGAGTCGGGATGGGATAGTTCTGGTAAAAGTATAGAACGAGTTCATTCAGATATTT
>CAXQNQ010000073.1:0-27465 GCA_964225135.1 Mesoflavibacter profundi | reverse complement strand
CTTTCACCAAAAGGTAAAGAGCCTCGGTCTTGATTGACATCCACTCGACTTGGGTACAGGTGGTGCATATCAAATTCAGCTGGGGTATTATCTACACCTTTTGATCTTGGGAAAACGTGTTCTTGATTTATATTCTGAGCAAAAACAAACTGAGAAGGATCTTCATTAAGGTCCAAAGTGACTTGATATCCAGTATAAACACATTCTACTTTTCCATCGATGTTTTCAACTACTGCATATAAACTATCTTTTGAGCCAGCACTACTCAATACAAAATCTGGCTTATAATTATCTATAAGCGCCATTTGTAGTGCTGTTCCATCAAGTCCAGGAAATATCTGTGCGACAGTTTGTAATTGGAATACAAATATGCCTAGTATAGATACAATGAATCGAATCATCTTTTTTTTTGCAAATTTATTATTGCTCATGGAGATTAAGAAAGATAAGTGGATTTAATTATCTGAAGTTGGTTTATGGCGAATCAGATAAGATGACCTTTTTCTTTATTTATTTGTTAGTTTAGATGAGTAAAATTGTAGAGTTCAAAATGGATCATACTATAAAAGAAGGATTTGAATTACAAGCTAATCAACGATACCAATTTGGCAATAGCAAATCAGCCGAGCGAAAGCGATATTTAAGGCACTTAGATCGAGTGATCTGGGCCAATAGACAGGCTATTTGCACTGCCTTGTATAAAGACCTGGGTAAAAGTGAAGGGGAGGCTATGATATCTGAGGTATTTGTTGTGCTTTCAGAGTTAAGGCACATCAAAAGGAACCTATCCACTTGGATGCTGGATCAACCCATCAAGAATCCCATATACATGATTGGCACTAAATCTAGAGTACGGTATGAGTCAAAAGGTCGTGTATTGATTATTTCGCCTTGGAATTATCCGTTTTTATTAAGTATGGCACCATTAATTGGAGCAATAGCGGCAGGTAATACGGTAATTCTAAAGCCTTCTGAATTTGCGACTCATACTTCTACAATCATGCGAAGTATCCTTGCAGAAGTTTTTGATTCCAGCATGGTACAATTATATGAAGGGGGGCCAGATGTAGCTCAAGAACTATTGGCTTTACCTTTTGAGCATATGTACTTTACAGGATCTACTAAAGTCGGACGAATTGTTATGGAAAGTGCGGCAAAACATTTATCAGGTTTAACCTTAGAATTAGGTGGTAAATCACCCACTTTAGTGAGTAGTAAAGCCCATATTCCAAAGGCTGCTTCCAGAATAGTGTTTACTAAGTTTTTCAATAATGGACAAATTTGTGTGGCACCTGATTACTTATTAGTTCACGAATCAATCCTAAGTGAATTTTTGGATCAACTCAAAAAGGAGATCCATAAATTATTTGGTAATATCGAGCGTTCGGATTATACGCGAATAGTCAATGAACACCATTTTGACCGTTTGAAAGGATTACTTGATTCGGCACAAGAAGGTGGGGCAGAACTATTAATCGGAGGTGATATAAACCGTTCTGAATTATTTATGGAACCTACTGTAGTTTTATTAAAAAATCCCAATCATCCACTTATGGAAGAGGAGATTTTTGGCCCTATATTGCCAGTTCTAGTTTATAACGAGTTAGATGAAGCAGTTAGGCTTATCCATTCATTACCCGATAGTTTGGCATCCTATATTTATACAAAAGATTCCCGTGAAGAAGCCTATTTTATTGAACAAACTCGTTCTGGCGGAGGGGTTGTCAATAACGGGTTAATACACTTAGCAAACTACCACCTGGCATTTGGAGGAACGAGACATAGTGGTATGGGTCGTTCTAAGGGATGGTATAGTTTTATGGAGTTTACAAATCATAGAAGTATTGTCAAGACTTCACCTTATTTTTCCATTGTAGATTTATTGGGCTATCCATTCACTAAATGGAAACTCAAGATTATTAGCTTGTTATCAAAGTGGTTGTAAAATGCAGGTATGGAAATTGAAGCATTAGAGAAGTTGATTCGGTCTAAGGATGAGGCTGTAGACTTGGCGCCAGAAATGACTAAATATTGGCTTTCTTTTTTCCGCAAACCAGGATACTTCGCAGGACAATTTAAGTCCAAAGGATTAAAAGTATATTCCCAAGTTTGGGATCTCAGCAATGGTTCCTTCTATTGTAATTGTGCCCAGCGATCTAATCCTTGTTCCCATGGAGTAGACCTATTTTTTAGGTATAAAGAATACTATCCGGAATTTAAGGTAGATGAAGCTGAAATATTTAATTGGTCAGCCTTTACTTCTAAACTTATTCCACTCGATAAGCAAAAGTCCGATTTTCAGTCAACAGCATATAAAACCAAACAATCTCAGCAAAAAGATAAAAGTAAATTGGAACGCCTGGCACTAATGCAATCAGGTTGTGAAATGCTAGAAAAGTGGATAGTAGATGTACTAAGTATGGGGTTGGCAGAATTGAAAGTAAAACCCTATTCTTTTTGGGAAAACATTACGAAGTCTTTAGTTAATTATAAATTAAATGGTTTAGCGGATCGAATCTGGTCTATTTATCCAAATCAGGAAGAGCAAGATCAACTGGATTGGTATAATCAGGCCATACATGGACTATCCGATCTTTATTTATTCGTTCGTTCTATGCAAGACCCTAAAGTACTAGAGTCAAAGGATAAGTCATTAAGTCGATATGCAGGTCTCAAGGTCATGACAAAAGAATTGGAGCAAGAGAAGGGTTTGCTATGTACGGCCAAAGTGATCGATATTACAACTTCTTATGTCGATGACTTAATTGTGGAACGCTGCCTTTGGTTGGCAGTGGAACCAGCAAAAGTATTGTACACCAAGAATATAGTTTGGAAAGGTGCTTATAACCGAAGTACAAAACTCCCTTTTAAGGTAGGTCAAATCGTAAAAGGTGAATTTGTGCCTTATGAATATGAGATGCGGTACTTTCTAAAACCAAATTATACCATAATATCTGTATCTGATGCTCTAATTGGACCTATTCATAGAACCTTTAAATCAGCATTTGATGATTTACTGTCTGTACTCCAGCAACAGTTATTTCTAGAAGAATATTGCTTTTTATTTCAATGTTCCAAGATTGGAATATTTAATGGTAAATATTTCATTGAAGATGAGGAAGGAATGCAAGTGGAGCTAAAAATCGGTCGTTCAGATTTTTATAAAATACATTTTGACCATCAAAAGCAGCGTAATCTGATTTTGAAATGGTCTAGAACAGCATTGATTTATGTTGATTATTTCAGTAATTGGACATCTATTGGAAGAGGTTAGATGTCAGTGTAATACCTCTAAGGCATTAAATTTGTGTACAACGATTTTGCTACTTCTTCATTCTGTAGGAATGATAGAATGCAACAAGCAAGAAAGACTGCTAAAGCAATCGTCATATCTAGCTTTCGGTTTTTAATTGATTCCATAGGGTTATATATCGTTTAGTTGATTGGGAATAATAGGTAGTTCCCTTATCGTTCAATGCGATTAATAGTTAATCTTACAACAAAGGTACACTTTATCAAGAAGAAAAACACCCCCCTTAAGGTAAATAATTCCAATTATCGGAGATTTTTATTCAAAAAAAGTAAAATAATGGACATTTTCCAATGAATTGATTATCAATTAGCTAATAAAAACGCAGTCTATTTATAGGCTGCGTTTAATTTATTTTGAAAAATGTTCAGTTAGAGGTTTGTATAGTATTACATATTCAAGCCACCGCAAATAGACATCGTTTGTCCAGTCATATAGGATGACATATCAGAAGCAAGAAAAATACATGCATCTGCTATCTCTTGCCCCTCTCCAAATCGCTTCAATGGAACATTAGTAAGGTACCCATCTTTAGTAGAATCGTCTAACTGATCAGTCATATCTGTTTTAATGAAGCCTGGTGCTATGGCATTACATCGAATGTTTCTAGAACCTACTTCTTTGGCTATTGATTTGGTAAAGCCGAAAACTCCAGCTTTAGAAGCTGCATAGTTGGCTTGTCCTGGGTTTCCAAAATCACCTACTACCGATGAAATGTTAATGATGGATCCTCCTCTATTTTTCATCATAGGTCGCATTACCTGCTTGGTCAAGTTGAAAAGTGACTTCAAGTTAATATTGATAACAGTATCCCATTGCTCCTCAGTCATTCTTAGCATCAGATTATCTCTTGTTACACCTGCATTGTTAACTAAAACATCAATCTTATCAAAATCAGCTAATACATTTTTCACTAATTCTTCTGATTGTGTAAATGAACTTGCATCTGATTTATAGGCTTTTGCCTTTACTCCCATTGCAGCCAATTCTTCTTGAATTTCAAGCGCTGGTTTTTCAGAGCTTAGATAGGTAAATGCTACATGTGCTCCTTCTGCAGCGAAAGCTCTCACTATGGCAGAACCAATACCTCTTGACCCACCGGTTACCAAGGCTACTTTGTCTTTAAGTAGATTCATTTTTGATGATTTTACGAATAATGCTGTAAAAATAAGAAACTGAAGGGATTTGCCAACCTATCAAAAGGCAATCTTTAATCTATCATAAGCAACATGGACATTTTGGGGAAGGATTTCAGTAATTGCTTGGCTAGTTCCAAATCTATGACTTATATGTGTTAGGTAAGTTCGTTTAGGTTTTATCTCTTCAATGAAATGGAGGGCTTCTTCCAAGTTAAGGTGTGAAAAATGGGGTTCCTCTCTCAAACAATTTATAACTAATGTTTCAATGCCTTCGAGCTTGTTGTATTCACTTTTGGGTAAGGTCTTCATATCCGTTAGATAGGCTAAGTTGCCAAATCTATATCCCATACATTCGGTTGTTCCATGAGTTAATTGCACGGGTATTATGGATTGCTCACCCAATTGAATAATCGTATCTTTTGTTATGGTATTGAGGTGTATTTGTGGAGCTCCCGGATAGGGATTTTCTTCAAAAACATAAGCAAAACGTGCCAATAGATTCTTAGAGACAGTTTCATTGGCAAAGACGTTCAATTTTCCTTTTTGCATGAAGTTAAAGGGTCTGATATCGTCTATGCCGATTATATGGTCGTTATGTTCGTGGCTTAGGAGTAAAGCATCCAGTTTTTGAATTCCTTCCCTAAGCATTTGATATCTGAAATCTGGACCTGAATCAATTACGATATGCTGGCCATTCCATTGTATAAAAGCAGCTGTTCTTAAGCGTTTATCTTTTTGATCTGAGGATGAACATACTTTGCATGTACAACCAATTACCGGGACTCCTTGGGAGGTGCCTGTACCTAAAAAGGTCAATGAATTATTCATGACTCAGCAGTCTTTTCTTGTTCATTTTCAGGAAACAAGGTTTGGTATAGTTTTAAGTTAGGAGGACTCAACTTTGAAGTATCATTGGATCTTTGACTGAGGATATCAATAATGGTTAATATTCGACCCTGAGTGTCATAGAATTTATTGATAACTATGACCTTACTGTTTTCAACCACACAGAATCCAGAATTAAAATTTCCTTTCTCATATCTTATTTTAAAATCCAATTCTTCCAAGATGGATTCTAATTTCTTAAGGTTGTGTTTCGTGTAATTAATCATGTTAATTATGTACATTTTGGGAACAATACCTGTATTACTGCGTATTTTTTTTAAAATACTATATTTTGGGGTTTCATAACTTTTTTGGATTCCCGACTTTAATATAAACCCAATATATGAATTTGAGATTACTTACGCTTTGCCTATTGCTGGCTTCTTTTTCTTTGGAGGCACAAACATTCAAAGCAGGACTCATACTAGGATTAAATGCTAGTCAAATTGATGGAGACGATGTTGGTGGATACAGTAATCCAGGATTACGAGCTGGTATTCGAGCATCTACCATGCTTAGTAATGAAAAGTTGCAGCTAGATACCGATATGCTATTTAGTCAAAGAGGGTCTAGACCCTCTGCTAATGAGGTGAATATTATTGGTTTGGATTGGAGCTTTAGAATGGATTATGTTGAAGTACCAGTAACACTTCGATATAGTGATTGGTATGTAGAGGATGGAGACTATTATAAAGTCTATGCGAAAGGAGGATTAAGTTATGGAAGGTTCTTCAGGAGTAAACATTCTGATCTGTCTCCATTTAGGAATATTGATGAGTACATCAATAATAATGATTTATCCATTACTGCTGGAATGGGCGTTTATTTGAAGAAGCATCTTCAAGCAGAGATTAATTATACGCGTTCTATTTTCCCCTTTTATGTAAGACAAGTTGGTTTGCCATGGGGAAGATCCCTAATAGGTTATTTTGTATCGATCCAATTCATGTATGAAATTTAATTAGAATGAAGCTATATCCTTTGTTGTTTATATCCGCTATTGTTATTTGGTCTTCTTGTTCCAAAGAGAACAAAACCAATCAAACTGCTACTTCAACAGTACCAGAAGTGACTACTTCAGAGGCACTTCCCTTGCCACCTATAGAGACTCTACAATATCTTTATGAAGCTTGTACGCATATCGATTATGTATTTTATAATGATCCATTTTCAATGAGTCTAGATGATAAAGGATCGATTCAACGGACCCTATCGCATATCTCTACTTCTGTTGCTCCTGAGCCTAGTAATTGTAAGCCCAAGGGGAGAATATTCTTTGATGTAGGATTAGAAACTGTACTCGAGGCAGATTTTTACTTCTCTACAGGTTGTGTGTATTTTATCTTTTATGAGGATGGGCAAAAGAAATATTCTTCTTACATGACTCCAGAAGCGGTTCAATACATGAACAATTACATTAGTCAAGCAAATGCCCAGCGTCAGAAATTAATGCAAAATCAAGGTAACTAATGGCCAGGTATGGGGTCATAGATTTAGGAACGAACACTTTTCATCTATTGATAGTGGAAGTCCAAGCTGATGGCAAACTTGTCAAGATGCACAAGGAACGTAAGTATATCAGTCTGGCGGAGGAGAGTATCCATAGGATTGGTGATGCAGCCTTTCAAAGAGCCCATGATAGTATTCTTTATTTTGCCCAAGTTTTAAAGTCTTTTGATGTCAAAGAAGTAAAAGCATTTGGCACATCAGCATTAAGGAATGCAAGTAATGCTAATGATTTAATTCGGTCTATTTTTGAAAAGACTGGTATTCAAATAGAGGTTATAAGTGGTATAGAAGAAGCAGATTATATTTATAAAGGAGTTAAACAAGTAGTTCCTTTTGATGATTCCATAAGCCTTATTATGGATATAGGGGGAGGGAGTGTAGAGTTTATTTTATGTGATGGGGAAAAGGTTCTTTGGTCCAATAGTTTTAGAATAGGTGTAGCTGTATTATATAATAATTTCCATTTAGAAGAACCAATGGCAGTAGCTTCTAGGGAAAAATTACAAGCCTATTTAGGTGAGCAATTAGCACCGTTACAAGCTGCATTAAAGTCCTACCCACCGAATCAAATAATAGGAGCTTCCGGAACATTTGATGTTCTGGTCAATCTATTGGAATCTAAACGAATTTCTAAGTTCCATGCTCAGTTGAATCCTATGGATATACTTCAATGGGTCCACTCTATTAAGGGCCTAACGCTAGAAGAAAGATTAGCTATTCCGGATTTACCTTCCCAACGGGCCAGCTTAATAGTAGTGGCTGCTGAACTCTTAGAGTATGTGATTCAACTCGCCAATCCAGACTACATTAGTGTCTCCTCTTTTGCGATGAAAGAAGGAATTATCAGCGAGATGGCACAAAATTTTTAGATTAGCCGAAAAAAATAATTTTGTTTTCCTAATTTTATGTAAAATGCATGATTATGCTAGATGTTTTACAGGAAGATTGGGCAATTAGAGCCTTGCTAGCTTCTATGGCTGTTGGCTTAAGTTGTGGGATATTAGGTGCTTTTTTAGTCCTTAGGAATATGTCCATGATTGGGGATGCATTGTCGCATGCCATCCTACCTGGAATTGTTCTTGCATTTTTTGTTTTTGGTCCTGAGAATACTTGGGGATTCTTTCTTGGTGCAGTGGTCGCGGGTTGGTTGTCTTCCTTTTTGATTACCTGGATACAATCTAAACTCCCAACCAAGAATGATGCAGCTATTGGGATTGTGTTTACTTGTATGTTTTCCCTAGGCGTAATAGGCATATCTTATCTATCCAGTAGTCAGCATGTACATATTGACTTGAAGGATTATTTATTTGGGAACGTGTTAGGAGTGTCTGATGATGATCTGATGATTTCTTTTTCAGTGACCTTGATTGTAATAGCAGGAGTTTTGATTTTTTACAGGTCTTTGTTTATAACTACTTTTCAAGAAGTGGTTGCACGGACCATGGGAGTCAAAGTGGAACAAGTTCATTACATGCTTATGTTATTGCTCTCTTTCGCGGTTGTTTCAGCTTTACAAACAGTAGGGGTTATACTTGTTGTGGCTATGCTGATCACACCAGCCTCAACGGCATTATTATTCTTTAAGCGTCTAAATCAGGTGATTATTTGTGCTGCTTGTTTAGGCGTTGGTATTGCTATAGGTGGATTCTTTATCTCTTATGCCTATAATTTTCCGCCCGGCCCTTCCATGGCTGTTTTAGCTACTTTGATTTATGTTTTGGCTATTATCTTTTCTCCTGATTCTGGTCTAGTGTCCAAATATCTCCAAAGGCGTAAGGAGCATTTGAAAATTTTGCAAGAGGATGTTATGAAGTGTATTTATATGCTAAATACTCGTAAAATGGAAGTTAGTTCTTTGAACATTCAAGAACGTTTGGGCATATCGAGTCTTAGTTTAAAGCAAACGCTTAATAAACTTGGTGCTAGGCAAATGATTACGCCATCTACTTTGACTTTAAGTGCCAAGGGGATCAAAAGAGCTGAGCAATTAATTCGAGCGCATCGCCTATGGGAAAGTTATATGGTGACTAAAATGGGTATGGATTCTAATCAAATCCATGAAGAAGCTGAACGTTTAGAACACCATCTGAGTGATGAAATGTTGAACGAGGTTGCGGCCGATTTAAATTATCCGGAGACAGATCCTCATGGTTCTCCGATACCAAAGGGTTTTATTAGTTTGATGCATTTGAGTCCAGGTGATTCTTTTCAATTAGCACCAAACCAAGAGAATCACTCTGTTATCGAATCTTTATGGGATTTGAGTTTGATGCCAAATTCTGTTTGGACTTTAGATAGCATTCAGTCCGATCAGATGATACTTACCAACCAGGCATTGGAAAATAAGCAAATCAGTAAAGGATTGGCGAGTCAAATAGAAGTCGTCAAAGTTTAGTTTTCCTGATCTTCTTTGTTAATCTTATCGAATAGTTGATTCAATTTGTACATTTCATCTAGGGTATCATCTAGGTAGAAGTTTACCTCAGGAATTTTACGCACATGTTTTCTGATACGTTGTGCTAAGGCATTTTTAAGCACATTTTTTTCGGCCTCCATGCTTAATATCACATTGTGTTTGTCCTCAATGTTGTATACACTCAAATATATTCTAGCAATACCGAAATCGGGTGAAACCTTCACGGAAGTGGTTGTAACAAATGCTTCTGTTCCATATATATAGGCGCCTTCTTGCTGTAACACCATTCCAAAATTTCTTTTAATCAGCTCCGCAACTTGTTTTTGTCTCTTTGTCTCCATCACTTGAAATTTGTGCAAATATACCAATAAAATATTGGTAGAATACTATTGTTTTTGTTAGTTTTTGTCTACTAAAGGAGCCTCTAACTAATCTAAGTAAAGAACAAGCCCTATACTTTTTTGGTTCTTTGGTTAATTAATATTGTTGAATGGGAAGAAATCTGCTAGAAACACCAATTGAGTATTTAAAGGGAGTTGGTCCTAAAAGGGCTGATATACTAAAGAAGGAGATCCAAGTATTCACCTTTGGAGACTTACTGGGTTTATTCCCTTTTCGATACATCGATAAGACAAAATTTGAGTCTTGTTCTAGTTTGCATGCAGATATAGGTGAGGTTCAATTAAAAGGTGTTCTTCGGCGAGTAACTATGGAGGGACAAGCACGAAGGAAACGACTGGTCGCTAAGTTGAGAGATGATACCGGTGCAATTGAGTTGGTCTGGTTTCAGGGAGCTTCTTACATGCAGGATAAGTTGGTAGTTGGTAAAACTTATATAGTATACGGTCGAGTGAGTGCTTACGGCAGTAAATTATCTATAGCGCATCCCGAAATCGAAGAATTAAAAACGGGAAATGCCGTTGAGCAGAAATATTTTGCTCCAGTATATGCTAGTACGGATAAACTCAATAGTTCAGGCTTAGATAGCAAGGGAAGAAGGAGGTTAGTTTCGGGTATTTTAGAGAAAGCTAGTCCATCAGACTTCCCAGAAAATTTACCTAAATATTTACTCGATAAACTTAAACTGATACCAAGGGCTGCCGCCATGAAAGCTATCCATTTTCCAAAGAATGAGGCAGAGCAAGAAGCAGCGTCTAATCGACTCAAGTTTGAGGAATTATTTTTTCTACAACTCGGATTATTACAACAAAAATACGGCAGGCAAATACGTAATAAAGGATATGTTTTTGGTCAGGTAGGATCTGTATTTCATACCTTTTTTGAAACCAAAATACCTTTTGAGTTAACGGGAGCTCAGAAACGTGTGATCAAAGAAATCCGTGCAGATATGAAGCGTGGTGTTCAAATGAATCGATTACTTCAAGGGGATGTGGGTTCTGGAAAAACTATGGTAGGGCTCATGTGCATGTTGATTGCAATTGATAATGGTTATCAAGCCTGTATGGTAGCACCAACAGAAATTTTGGCGCAGCAACACTTTGAGTCCCTGAGCAATTATTTAGAGGGGCTGGATGTTCAGATTGATCTATTGACTGGATCGATAAAAGGGAAAAAACGCAAAGATATCTTGCAATGCTTGGCAGATGGTTCACTAAACATCCTAGTGGGTACACATGCCATATTTGAAGACCCTGTTATCTTTAAAAATCTAGGACTAGCCATAACCGATGAACAACACCGATTTGGTGTAGCTCAACGGGCTAAGTTGTGGCAAAAATCAAGCCCTTATCCGCCTCATATTTTAGTGATGACGGCTACACCTATTCCAAGAACTTTAGCTATGACCCTTTATGGTGATCTTGATGTTTCTGTCATTGATGAATTACCCGTTGGACGCAAACCCGTTCAGACGCAGCACAAGACCGAGAATCACAGAGCATCTGTATTTGGTTTCTTGCGAAGAGAGTTGGAAAAAGGTCGGCAAGCATATATAGTATATCCTCTTATTGCAGAATCAGAGAAACTAGATTTATTAAACTTAGAAGAAGGTTTGGAAGCGGTGCAGCGTTCCTTTCCTAGGCCAGACTATGAAATATCGGTTGTCCATGGAAAGATGAAGCCAGCAGATAAGGAGTTTGAAATGCAACGGTTCAAAAATGGAGAAACTCAAATCATGGTAGCTACTACGGTGATTGAGGTCGGAGTGAATGTACCTAATGCGAGTATCATGATCATTGAAAATACAGAGCGATTTGGTTTATCTCAATTGCATCAATTACGCGGAAGGGTAGGTAGAGGTGCTGATCAGTCTTACTGTATATTAATGAGTAGTTTTAAGCTATCCAATGAAAGTAAAGAGCGGATAGCTACGATGGTTAGAACTACTAATGGTTTTGAGATTGCAGAGGCCGATTTAAAACTAAGAGGTCCAGGCGCGATAGCGGGTACTCGACAATCGGGTGTACTAGATCTAAAAATTGCAGATTTAGCTAAAGATGGTATTATTCTTCAAACGGCTAGGCAATTGGCTCGAATGATTATAGACAAAGATCCTAATTTGAGTTCGGAGGCCAATACTCGACTTAAATGGTGGATGGATAAGTATGGACCTCAGTCTAAAGGATGGAGCAAGATTTCATAAAAAAAGGCACAGTCAATGACCATGCCTCCAATTTTGTAACTCTATATTCTTTTATAGCGTATAGCCATTTTCCTCAATGGCATAATCCGCGATAGTTCTTCCTAAGGCTTTAACGTTCTGTGGGGTGTATTTCGTATATCTTTTTACACCCATTAACATCGTCTTAAGTAAGTCTCCTCCTGCGAATGAAGCTAATGCATCAGTGGCATTTCTTTGCATTCTGAAGGTATAGTCATGCATCAAGATTTTTAGCATGGCGTCGTACACTTCTTGAGGTGTTTCTTTTGTCATTCCTGACAATTTATCTACTCGTAGTAATGTTGATTCAGCAATGAATACATCCATCAACATATCTGCCACATTAGTTATGATTTCCTGCTCAGTTTTAAGGTCCAATTGACCATCCATTTGCATTTTAGCTGCAGCACCCGCTACCATCAAAACTAATTTCTTGAAGTCTTTTAATGCTTTGTATTCTTTACCATAAGTTCCAGTAGGTAAATCCATGCTTGGCATAGAAGCCAACTCTTTTTGCACTTCCCAGGCAGGTCCTACTATATCTAGTCTTCCTTTCATGGCACGTTTAAGTAACATGTCTATGCTTAGTAGCCTATTTATTTCATTCGTTCCTTCAAAGATTCTGTTGATTCTTGAATCTCGATATGCCCTAGCAGGTACTCCTTCTTCTGAGTAACCCATTCCACCATGGATTTGGACGGTTTCATCCACTACAAAATCTAAGGCCTCTGATCCTGCAACTTTAAGAATAGCACATTCAATAGCATATTCGTCAGCTGCCTTTAATTTGGCAGAAGCAAAGTCTTCTCCATTGGCTATAAGCTCTGCCTTTTTTAATTGCATCAATTGTGAAGTGCGATATTGAGCAGATTCTGCTGCGAATGTTGTGGTGAACTGTTGGGCAATTTTTTGCTTGATTACACCAAAACTTGAAATAGGCACTTTAAACTGTTTCCGTTCGTTGGCATATTTTACAGCTAAGTCTGCTGATCCTTTCGCACCACCAATACACATAGCACCTAATTTAAAACGCCCATCATTCAAAGCATTAAAGGCTATAAGGTGCCCTTTACCTATTTCTCCAAGGATATTTTCAACAGGTACTTCTACATTTTCAAAGAAAACTTGTCTAGTTGATGAACCTTTGATACCTAATTTATCTTCCTCAGCTCCAAGTGTTAATCCAGCCGCTCCTTTTTCTACAATAAATCCGGTAAATTTATCTCCATCTACCTGTGCAAAAACGATAAAAACATCTGCAAATCCAGCATTTGTAATCCACATTTTCTGGCCGTTGAGCACATAATGAGTTCCCGCCTCATTCAGTTCGGCTTTAGTTTTTGCCGCAAGTGCATCTGAACCTGAGGAAGGCTCTGTCAAGCAATAGGATGCTTTTAACGCTCCAGTTATTAATCCAGGAAGATATTTTTCTTTTTGTGCATCTGTTCCAAAATATAATATAGGAAGCATACCAATACCAGTATGTGCCGCATAAGCAACAATCCAAGATCCTCCTGGTCCAAAGGTCTCTGCTAAAAGCGTATTGGTGTTGGTGTCCATCGCCATTCCACCATATTGCTCAGGCATATGCGATCCAAGGATTCCTAATTCACCAGCTTTTTCAAGTAATTCAACCGCAATATTCCTTTCTTGCTTTTCGATTTTAGCACGAAAGGGATCTATTTCATTTTTAATGAAGTCTTTGACCATAGCTTCAACCATGCGTTGTTCTTCATTAAATTCCTCAGGAATAAAGGTTTGTGCAGGAGTGGAGTCTTGAATCAAAAAGGCGCCACCATGTAGTACATTGGATTTTGAAACTGTATCTTGCATAATATTGGAGTTTGATGTTTAGCGAATTTTCGCTATTAATATATGGAGTATTTCTTAATA
This sequence comes from Mesoflavibacter profundi, assembly GCA_964225135.1. Taxonomy (GTDB): domain Bacteria; phylum Bacteroidota; class Bacteroidia; order Chitinophagales; family Saprospiraceae; genus AM-2324. The sequence continues at coordinate 13,693 of CAXQNQ010000073.1, read as the reverse complement.
ATGAAATAATGCACCTATTTATTTTGCGAAAATTCGCTAAAATGAACTTTTTGTACTATCAAGAACAATAAAAAGCGCGATTTATGGCATCTGTATTAGTGTTTTGTGGTTCTGCTACTGGAAAAAATCCTGCCTATGCTCAAGCAGCAAAGACACTAGGTACCTACCTAGGTGAACAAGGGCATCAATTGATTACCGGAGGTGGTTCGGTTGGTTTAATGGGTGTGGTTGCTGATGCTGCGTTAGCAGCCGGAGGAAAGGCTATTGGAATTATCCCTCAAATGTTGGAGAATAGAGAAGTCGGCCATACTCAAATGACTGAATTAATTGTTGTATCTGATATGCATACTCGAAAAGCATTGATGTATAATAAATGCGATATGGCGGTTGTTTTACCCGGCGGCGTTGGAACATTGGATGAATGTTTCGAGTTTTTATGTTGGCATCGTTTGCGTTTGCATCAAAAGCCTTTGGCTATTTGGAATGTGGAGGGGATTTATGATGGCTTAGAGCGAGTTCTAGGCATCATGGAAGACGAAGGCTTTACAGGTAAGACGCGCGCCATGGATTGTTTTATCGAAAAGGATCTTAAAAGCCTGGTTCAGGCCTTGGAATTATAAGATAAGTGTCAGGAATTTAGTCCCATTTGATAGACATTACATAAATAATAGTATTTAAGGGATTAAGTTATTAATTTTGCGACATTCATTAAAAAAAGCATAAGCATGCAAAACACAGATTCGAAAGTAAATTATAAGGTTAAAGATATTTCCCTAGCAGGATGGGGTAGAAAAGAGATATTATTAGCTGAGGCGGAGATGCCTGGCTTGATGAGTCTTCGCGAGGAGTATGGTGATTCTAAGCCTTTGGCAGGTGCTCGTATTGCTGGTTGTCTACACATGACTATCCAGACGGCTGTACTTATTGAGACTTTAGTTGAACTAGGTGCAGAGGTGACTTGGTCTTCTTGTAATATTTTTTCCACGCAGGATCACGCTGCCGCTGCGATCGCTGCTGCAAATATTCCAGTATTTGCATGGAAGGGAATGAATGAAGAAGAGTTCGATTGGGCTATCGAGCAAACATTATTTGCTTTCGAAGGTGGAAAGCCTTTGAACATGATCTTGGATGATGGAGGTGATTTGACGAATATGGTTTTGGATAGATATCCAGAATTAGTGGATGATATTAAAGGACTTTCTGAAGAGACTACTACTGGTGTGCATCGACTATATGAGCGTATGAAAAATGGTACTCTTCCAATGCCTGCCATTAATGTAAATGACTCTGTAACAAAATCTAAGTTTGATAATAAGTATGGATGTAAAGAATCTTGTGTAGATGCTATTCGCCGTGCTACAGATGTAATGATGGCTGGTAAAGTGGCTGTTGTTGCAGGATATGGAGATGTAGGTAAGGGATCAGCTGCTTCCTTGCAAGGTGCTGGTTGTCGAGTTATCGTAACTGAAATTGATCCAATTTGCGCACTTCAAGCAGCCATGGATGGCTTCCAAGTACTAAAAATGGAGAATGCAGTTAAAGAGGCTAATATTGTTGTAACTGCAACAGGTAATAAAGATATCCTTACTGATCGTCACTTCAAGCTTATGAAGGACAAAACTATTGTATGCAATATTGGTCACTTCGATAATGAGATTGATATAGCTTGGTTAAACAAAAATTATGGTGATACTAAGCAGGAAGTGAAGCCACAAGTTGATTTATATAATGTAGATGGCAAGGATATCATCATCCTAGCTGAGGGTCGTTTGGTTAACTTGGGCTGTGCAACTGGTCACCCATCATTTGTTATGTCTAATTCATTTACGAACCAGACTCTAGCTCAGTTAGAATTGTGGAATAACAGTGATGCTTATGAAAATCAAGTTTACATGCTTCCTAAGCACCTAGATGAAAAAGTGGCTAAATTGCATTTAGCTAAGATTGGGGTAGAGTTGGAAGAGTTGTCAACTGATCAAGCCGACTACATTGGCGTTAAAAAAGAAGGGCCGTTTAAGCCTGAATATTATAGATATTAATTGATATATTAGTCCTGTGCGATTTTGCACAGGGCTTTTTTTATTACGGTATCCCCATATGCAAGAATTTGAAGGATCATCTAAAGGCACTTGGCTTCAAAAGGTTAAAGCAGACTTAAAAGGTAAATCCCTAGAAAGTTTAAACTGGACAGTGACTGATGAGCTAACTATTAGTCCTTTTGCTCATCTGGACGATTTAGATGAAAAACTTTTGCCTATAGGGGTAAAGGGTAATAATAATTGGCGTATAGGTCAGGAGTTTGAAGTGTATGCCGATAATGTAGAAGATCAAAATGTAGCCCTATTAGATGCTTTAAATAATGGAATTGAGGCACCTAAGATCAAAATCCAAGAAGTGCTTTCGGTAGGCCAACTCGAACGCTTATTTAAAGATGTCAATATATCCTATGTTGCTGTTTACTTTTCTGGTCTCTCAACTAGAGAAGCCTGGACCGATTTATTGAAAAATTATGCTTTAAATACCTATAAAGGGGACATCCAGTCTGATAAATTCTTCGGTGGTTTCCATATGGATATGAACTGGGCAGATCAGACTGAAAGCGATTTTGAGGAAATGGCTGCTTTTGAAAAATATTTCAGTTCACTCTTTCCAAGATATAGGTGTTTCTATGTTGATGGAACTAAGTTTTACAAAGGTGATAGTGGCATCATTGAGGAATTAGCTCAACTTACTTTTGCTGTGTCCAAATGCTATGATGGAATGGTGGCGCAAGGATATACTCCTCTGCAGATTTCTAAGAAATTTCAAATTGGTTTTTCTATTGGCCATTCTTATTTATTAGAGATCGCCAAAATAAGAGCTATCAAGGTCTTGATGGCTAATATATGCGAGGCATTAGTTCCTGGGCATAAAGAAATTCCATGCTTTGATTGCTATGTCTCCCCTGAATCTTATCAAGCGGATTCAAAAGAAAGTAATCATATCCGAGGTACTATTTCTGCTATGGCAGGTGTGATTGGTGCTGTGGGTCGTCTAACTATACCTCCTTTTGATGTTCAGGAAGCACAACAGTCTAATGCATTCCAAACTCGAATGGCTACTAATGTTCAACAAGTAATCAAACTAGAAACTAAGTTGAATGCAACCTCTGATCCTGCTGCAGGATCATATTACATAGAACAACTAACCAATGATTTAGCTCGAAAAGCTTGGTCTAGGTTTATTGAATTGACGGAGCATTAATCCGCTTCATCCAAGTCCATATTCTGGGTAATTCCTTTGACCAGTCTGTACTTTGAAAGGAATATTTTTGCAATTACTCGGACTACCGTATACGTAGGAATTGCCAGAATCATTCCTGGGATACCTGCTAATTGCGCTCCTATTAATATGATCAAGAATATTTCAAGTGGATGTGCTTTTACACTATTAGAGAAAATGAATGGTTGTAAGATGAAATTGTCTAATAATTGCATACAACCAAACACAAAAACTACCTTTCCTAATAGGGGTAGCATCTCAGCATAGAATGAAATATCTAAGTTGGATGAAATGGTAATCAGCACTCCAAAGGCTGCTCCTATGATTGGACCTAAATACGGAATGACATTGATTAAGGCAGCAAATAACGCAATCAAGAGGGCATTTTTTACCCCTAAAAGTGTCAGGCCTAGGTATACAAAAATGGTGATTATACTGATTTGGGTTAATATGCCTGTAAAGTAGCGTGAGAGCATTTCTGTAATATCCTCTACAGCTTCTCTAATTTTTTCTTCATACCGCGTAGGTAAAATTGAAACCGCAAAGTTGGTTAGCAAATTTTTATCTCTGAGTAGGAAAAAAGTGATGAAAATAATGGAGAATAAGGCTATCATCAGATTTCCTGCAAAAGAAACAATAGAGGTGAAGGCTCCAAAAATATTTTGCCCAGCTTCTTGTGTATCTAATGTTTCTACACCTACTATCTTACCCAATAAATCTTGATTACTCAATGAATCTGCTACCATACCATTTTCCTTGAGCCAGTTATTGGCTTGGCTAAGCGGTACGTTTAAGGTCTTTGTAATATCGGAGCGATCGACGTAAGTTAGATTTTCGGCTTGTTCCAAAACCAGTGGAACAAATGCAACAAAAAGTACACCAAGCACTACAAAATAGGTTATTAGAGTTAGGCTAGCTGCAACATTTTTGCTGGCTTGCCACTTTTTGCCAATACGAATATATTTTTGGAAAAATCGCATCAAGGGCTGTCCTATCATGGCTAAAAGCCAACCAATAATCATGTACATTATGAGTCCGCTGAAGTAATAACTCAAAACAGCGAAAATCAAGATGGTAAAAAGAACGATTAATATAGTGCGGTTTAGTTTCATTTTAGTGGAATACAGTCCGTGATAAATTTGATTTATTTCAAAATAATAACTTTATTTTATCTAACCCAAGATTCCTAAACTTAGGACCAGAATTTTATGTTAAAAATGATACCTTAGTGAGATGCTCGCATATTTTGAGTGTCCTTTTTTTTAATCTAGAAATCACTTTCTTTCATGTCAAAGATTGAAGAATTCAACGCTTACCGAAGCAAGATGAATGAGAAAATCTTGGGTAGCGATAATAAGTTCATGAAACGCTTTTTTAACCTAGATACGAACGCCTACAAGGACGGTGCGCTAGATAGTCGCACTAAAGAAATGCTAGGACTAGTTGCTTCTATGGTATTACGTTGTGATGATTGTATTGCCTACCACCTAGGTAAATGTTATGAGGAAGGTTTAAACAAGGAAGAAATCTTCGAAATTTTTTCCATTGCTAATTTGGTAGGTGGGTCTATTTGCATTCCTCATACCAGACGGGCATTGGAATATTGGGAAGCTTTAGAAGAAGAGGATAAAAAGTAAATGTATGTTTTCTACAACGGATAAAACCTATCTAGATCAGTTGAATGATACACAACGACAAGCAGTTATCTCTAACGATGGCCCTTGTCTAGTAGTAGCAGGTCCTGGATCTGGAAAGACTCGAGTATTGACCTACCGGATTGCTCACCTCTTACAGAGTGGTATCAAACCTTGGGAAATATTATCTCTAACCTTTACCAATAAGGCCGCTAAGGAGATGAAAACTCGAATAGAAAAAGTTGTAGGTGCTTCTGCACAGAATGTTTGGGCAGGTACATTTCACTCTATTTTCGCGAAGATCTTAAGAATTGAAGCCGATAAGATTGGTTACCCCAGTAATTTTACCATATACGATACGGAAGATTCAAAGTCTTTGATTCGGAATATCATCAAAGACATGAACTTGAATAAGGATCATTACAGTGTAAATTCTGTTTATTCCAGAATCTCCTCTGCAAAGTCTAATCTTATTCCGCCTGCCCTTTACCTCAAGGATAAAGAGCTAATGGATCAGGACCGCAGGCAAAAAAGACCTTTTTTAGGGGAGCTTTACAAGCAATATATGAATCGTTGTAAAAAAGCTGGAGCAATGGATTTTGACGATTTGCTTTATCGTTTCTATGAATTGTTGCATAAAAATCCAGACGGTGTCCGCGAAAAGTATCAACGGAAATTTCAATATGTGTTAGTGGATGAGTTTCAAGATACCAACCACCTGCAATATGAGATTGTACGAAAATTAGTGAGCTATCCAGATAGCCCAAATAATGTAACAGTAGTTGGTGATGATGCACAGTCCATCTATGCTTTTCGAGGGGCAACCATTCAGAATATTCTTGACTTTGAACAAGATTTTAAATCCAAGGGAATCAAGATTTTCAAGCTGGAGCAAAATTATAGATCTACGGAGCATATTGTTCAAGCTGCCAATGATGTAATTAGCTACAATAAAAAGCAGATCAAGAAAGTCATCAAATCGGAGAAAGGCTCAGGTAATCGGATTAGAGTGATTCGTTCTATGAGCGATAATGAGGAGGGCAAACGAGTAGTTGATTTGATTCAGGAGCAAAAGAGCAGGTTGCATTTGCACAACTCCGACATCTGTATTTTATATCGAACCAATTCCCAGTCCAGGATTTTTGAAGAATATCTGAGGCGTGCAGGTATAAGTTATAAAGTATTCGGTGGCCTGTCTTTCTATCAAAGAAAGGAGATAAAAGATATGGTGGCCTACTTCCGTTTGATTGTTAATCCGAATGATGAAGAGGCGCTTAGACGGGTGATCAATTATCCTAAACGAGCTATTGGTAACACGAGTGTAGATAAGATTGCGGATATGGCTAAGAGTATGGATTCTAGTATGTGGGATGCTATACCTTTTGCACCATTGACTGGAAAAGCAAGGCGATCGGTTGACGGCTTTGTTGAAATGATAAATAAGCTGCGTAAGCAATTAGATAGTGTGGATGCTTATGAATTAGCAACTAAGACGGTACATGCTGCTGGCTTGCAAGATGAACTTAAAAAAGATACCTCTATTGAGGGTTTATCTCGAATGGAGAATGCTTCTTCATTATTAGATGCCATCAAAGAGTTTGTAGACAGTGTCGATGACACTGCTGAGGAAACGGCTGACGTAGGTTTAACGTCATACATCCAAAACATTGCCTTATTGACGGATCAGGATAGTTCAGTAGATGAGAATAATTTTGTTACGCTCATGTCTGTTCACTCTGCCAAAGGATTGGAGTTTCCTTCCGTTATTGTGGTTGGTATGGAAGAAAACTTATTCCCTTCGTTCATGTCTTCCGATAGTGCAGAGGCCATAGATGAGGAGCGGCGTCTATTTTATGTTGCCATCACCAGGGCAGAGGCCCATTTGTCCTTATCATTTGCTTCCAGCAGGTATAAATTTGGGCAGATGCGCTATAATGAGCCTTCTCGCTTTCTAAACGAGATTGGTCCACAGCATCTGGATATGGATTTCAATACACTCAGTGCCGGTCAGTCTGGAGGGTTCCAGCACCCTACAGGCCCAAGTGTGGGTGCTAGTTCTTCTGCTGTTAAAGGATACTTCAAAAAACCTAGCCCTCAAGCTCCAAAGGTAGATTTATCGAATTTTACGCCTTCACCTGCTAGTGCCATAGCCGCTGGACAAAAGGTATTGCACCCTAAGTTTGGAGAGGGAAAAGTATTGTCTGTTGATGGTGGACGAGATAAAAGAGTAGCTACAATTTTCTTCAAATCGGTAGAGAATCCTCAAAAGCGTTTAATGTTAAAGTTTGCAAAACTTCAGATCATTTCTTAAATAATATAAACCTACAGGCACTTTTAGTTTTCTTGACTTGTTCAGGACAATAATGCAAGTGTTTAAGCATCATTAATTAAGTTGTATTAACTTATTTAATATTATTTATATTAATATATATGAGGATAACTAGGATAACCATCATTGTAATCTGTATTATTATTGCTTTTAAATGTAAGGTTCAGGCTTCCGATGAATTTAAGAAGATTGGTTATATCCCTTTTTATAAGGTAGGTATGGTGGATGAATTGGATTTTGAAGGGCTTACACATTTGAATATTGCCTTTGCCAATCCAGATAGTTATGGTAACCTACATACTAAGACTTACGATTACTCTCCATTAGTCAAAAAAGCACATGCGCATGATGTAGATGTATTTATATCCTTAGCTGGTGGCGGCTTATCAGCAGAGTTGAGTACACTATGGGAGACGCTAATGTCACCATCCAATAGATCCTGGTATATTTCCAAGATAGCCGAATATGTACTTCGGAACGGGTTACAGGGGGCTGATATGGATCTAGAGTGGGGAGATGTTAACCAATATTACAGTGATTTTATTTTGGAGATGCGAGATACTTTTGATGTATATGAATTGGGACTAACGGTTGCCCTACCTGCTGTCAAAAGATTTGACCCCATTACAGATGATGCTTTGCAAGCTTTTGATTGGATTAATATGATGGTGTATGATGCTAGAGGTCCTTGGAATCCCGACAACCCAGGTCCGCATGCTTCGATGGATTTTGCATTACAGGCTATAGATTTTTGGCGTGGTCAAGGTATTCCTGCTTCCAAGCTTGTCTTGGGTGTTCCCTTTTATGGGTATGATTTTTCTGATAAGGACAAAGTGCGGTCGGTCCATTATTCTGCCTTAGTAGCATCTCGATCAACCAATGCATATGTGGATCAGTCTGGGCAAGTGTATTATAATGGGATTAGAACCATTTTAGCTAAATTGAAATTAGCTTATGGTGAATTAGGCGGCATTATGATGTGGGAACTTGGACAAGATGCTACCAATGCATTTTCTCTTTGGGCGAATATCAAGCGGGAATTATTCTTCTATGAATTTCAAAAAAAAAAGCTGCTTACCGCTGGATTGAATAAAGAAAATGTTACTTCCTTTGATCGCATATTGGAAATAGATTTAGATAGAGTTTCATCTGGATTTGCTCGAATTATAGATATGAATGGGCGAATAGCTAATGAGCAATCGTTTTCCAATACAAAAAAGCTGAATATTAAAACGTCTGATATACCTAATGGTGTTTTTGTTGTGGAGGTTATTGGAACGGATAGTAATCAAAGATATAAAGCGATCAAACTCGATCCTTAAGTACAAGTATTCTTCTTCCTTTTAAGCTTGGTATTCTTGTAGTAGTTGATCCATGAATTGTATTAATTCATCAATATCTGTGGTCTCTGTTAGTGGATTCATTAAAGCACTGCGCAGATAGGTCGTTCCATGTATATTGGTCATAATGATATAAAAGGGACCTCGATCAATAATTGTTTTTCGTAGCCAAGCATTAACTTGATTACATGCTTCTAAGGAACCTCCTCCAGTCCATCGATAGCAAATGATATTAGATTCTGGGTGACAAGCTGTTTCCCAATGTTCCTTTTGATTAATTTGCTCAGCAAAATAATGCGTCAAATCCATCATGTGTTCCAAGTAAGTTTCCCAGAGTTCAAATCCATATTGCTCTATAATTGCTTGAATTTTAATGCTCATCATGAGTTTGGTACACTCAAAGGTAACTTTAGCAGAATTTTCCCATTCATCGGTATGATCTTCTGACCAGAGGTAAGAAGCATTTTGATCAAAAGTAGAATATGCCACTCGTCTATTTTTATACATAACTGCCGTAGTCAAGGCAGGCACTAACAACATTTTATGGAAGTCCATGATAACGGAATCTGCCATGGCCGTACCATCCAGCAGGTGCTTATATTTTTCTGAAAAAATAAAGGCACCTCCATGAGCGGCATCTACATGAAACCAGAGATCATACTTTTGGCAAAAGGCTCCAAGTGCTTTCAGGTCATCATAAGAACCAGTTGCTGTTGAAGGGGCAGATCCCACTACTCCAATGATTGTTATGTTTTCTTCTCCTGCTTTTTTATATAGATCCTCTAGGGTTGAAATATCCATTTGGAATTTATCATTGACTGGAACCTTAATAGCACCTGCTGCTCCCCAGCCCATGATACGTACTGCACGATCCACACAATAGTGTGATTGTTCAGATACCAAGAAAGCATATTTTTTTGTTGTTCCAGCTTCCCAAGCATCAGGTATTTTTGCTGCTCGGGCGGTTAACAATGCGGTCAGGTTGGCCAAGGTTCCTCCTGAAGTCAAGAATCCTCCGCTATCAGGTCCCATCTGAAGTTTCTGTGCAGTCAAAGCACAGATTTTATACTCTAATGCATTAGAGGCAGGACCCATTTCAAAAACACCTGTTCCATTATTCATCAAAGCGGAAAATAAATCGGCTAATGCAGCAACAGGTAGAGTTGGACTGACCTGATGTCCCATGTATTTGGGATGTTGTAGTTTGGTACTATTTGCTAATACTTTTTTGTAAAAATCTAAGTCAGAACCATTCCCTTCTGCGATATTCCACTTGTCCAGTTGCGCTTGAGGATCTGTACTAGGTAGGACCTTAGCATACGTCTGGCTAGTAGACTTTTGTAGGTGTTCTGCTAGGAGATCTACTAGGTCATGGCCTAACTTTTGAAAAGCCTGATGATCGTATGCTTGTTTAAAAAGGTCTTTCATGAAGTATTAGATTTCTTTTGAATACAAAAAAGGTGATATTAGAGTTTAAGCCTACGTATTAAAGATAAAGATTGGCTTAGAATAAAAGGCTTTATTTGCTATCCTTTTAGTACTCAAGCGTATGACTACACCGCAACAACATACTGCATTGATCAAAGAATTGGCGTATGCTCAAGGTTTTCAGATGGTAACTGTAGCCAAGGCTGAGTTTATGGAGCCTGAGGCTAAGCGTTTGGAGTCGTGGTTGAACCTGAATTATCACGGTGAAATGGGTTATATGGCTAATCATTTTGATAAGCGAGTAGATCCAACTTTATTAGTCCCTGGAGCCAAGTCGGTGGTCAGTTTGATGTATAATTATTACCCGCAGGAAAAACAAGATCCTACTGCTCCTAAGCTAGCCAAGTATGCTTATGGCAAGGATTATCATCATGTGATTAAGTATAAACTCAAAACATTGATGCAGCAATTACAAGAACAGGTTGGTGAAGCAGAAGGACGTGTTTTTGTAGATTCTGCTCCGGTATTAGAACGGGATTGGGCCAAGCGGTCTGGCTTAGGTTGGATAGGGAAAAATACTATGTTGATACATCCTAAGAAAGGATCCTTTTTCTTTTTAGCGGAGATCATTATAGATCTAGACCTTGAGCCTGATGCCCCTATGAAAGATTATTGTGGGACTTGTACTAAGTGTATAGATGCTTGTCCAACGGAGGCTATTGCTCCGGAAGGTTATTATATGGATGGTTCAAAGTGTATATCTTATTTAACAATCGAGTTAAAAGAATCTATACCGCCAAGCTTCAAGGGTCAAATGGAGAATTGGATGTTTGGTTGTGATATCTGCCAAGATGTGTGTCCTTGGAATCGTTTTTCTACGCCCCATCAAGAGCCTGAATTTTTAGCGGCGGAAGGCTTATTACATATGGATGCATCTGATTGGGAAGAATTGACAGAGGAAGTTTTTAAAAAGGTTTTTCGTAAATCTGCAGTCAAGCGCACAAAATACCAGGGCTTGATCAGAAACCTGAATTTTTTGAGAGCTGGGACCGATTAATCTACTGGATGTCGACCCCATACTAGGGATAAGCCGAATCCTGATATTAAATGCCAGATTCCCCACCAAGCTAGAATGAGTACCATGCCACCTAGACCTTCAAAGATTTGAAATGCTAAAACTAAGCCTAAGCCTGAGTTTTGGATACCCGTTTCTATAGAAATAGCTCTTGCATCTTTTTTACTTAACCGGAAACCTCTGGCAATTTGATAACCACCTAATAAGGCTAAGCCATTATGGATGAGTACGATAAAGAAAACTATATGCAAATAGTCCTGCATTTGGGTGTAGTTTTTTACTAGTGCAAAACATACAAAGGCTAAAAAAATCAGCATGGATAAGGACGAAACGGGCTTTTTAATTTGTGTGGTAAACTTAGGGTATTGGTGATTGATAAACATACCAATGGATACTGGAATCAAAATCAAGAAGATGACTGTTTTGATTATTTTTTGCGGATCAATATCTAGGGTCTTCAATAATGCGGAGGTTTCTGGATGAATACCTGCCCAAAAACCAAATGCTACAGGTGTAATAACTATAGCGGCTGTCGTTGTAAAGGAGGTAAGTAATACGGATAAGGCTGAATTCCCTTTGGAGCGGTGAACCATATAGTTAGACACTGATCCTCCTGGACAGACCGATACCAATAACATACCTAAAGCTATGGATGGATGTGGCTGAATTAGATATATCAGCCCAAGTGCTAAAAGTGGAAGAAAAAGGTATTCACTCAGCAGTCCAACTAGTGGAATTTTAGGAGATTGAAAGAGTTGCTTGAAGTCCTCTATTCGAATATCTAAGGCTACTCCAAACATTAAAAAGGAAAGAATAATATTTAGAACGAAAAGATTGCCATCATTTAGATTGATAACAATATCATCTATACTGGTCATATTAGTAGATTTATGGCCAATATAAAAAGAACTTAAGAAGCTTAATTGTTTATGAGGTTCATAAATTCATTCACCAAGGCATTTTGGTCCTTTAGCTTGGTGTCATTCAGATCTATGGTTGGAATATCTTTATTTGTTTTTCGCTTGACTTCAAATCCATCGTAAAGTGCGGATTCCATGAAATTGAAAATGCTCCATGTTCCATTTTCGTATTCCAAACTCGTCAAGCTTTCAACCCAATCACCAGAATTCAAATATCTGATAGGCCCATGAGGAGTTTCATCCTGGCGATTGGCTGCTTCATGAATGTGGCCACATACCACGTAGTCATATCCTTGTTTGGCACCTAAATTAACAGCAAGGTTTTCAAAATCGCTTATGAATTTTGCAGCTTGCTTAACTCTGCTTTTGATTTTCTTAGAGAAAGACATTTTAGGTTTACCCATTCTTTCTCTAATGTGATTGATCCATCTATTGATTCGTATCAGTAAGTCGTATCCTTTTCCACCCATTCTGGCAATGAGCGGTAATATTTTGACTGAGGTATCAAAAACATCACCGTGAAAAATCCAATATTTCTCATTGTTGAATTGGAGTAAGAGTTTATCCCTTAAGTGAATATTTCCAAGGGAAATATCTGAGAATGTTCTTAATCGATCATCGTGATTCCCTGTGATATAGTACACTTTAGTTCCACTGGTCGACATCTTAATGATTTTCTGAATCACCTTTAAGTGTGATTCTGGAAAGTACCTTTTATTGAACTGCCAAAAGTCAATAAAATCTCCATTGATAATCAGGGTTTCTACTTCAATATCATTGAGGTATGCAAGCAACTCGTCTGCGTGACATCCATAAGTGCCTAAGTGGACATCTGATATTATTACTAATGGAAGAACTCTTTTCAAGCCAGTAATTGGTTTATTTGTTATACAAAGATGCAGTTCTAATGTTAACTTATTATAAATCTAATGTTATACTATCATAAAATTATATATGCTTTTAATGCGTTGATTGGCATTAATTTATCTGCTAGTTGTGGAAAACTACTTTTCAATTTAACTCGAAAAGGATTATATTTATTTAGCATTCTTTTCAACTGAACATTTATCTAAATTTCCTGTCATGCAAGACTTCATTCACCTGCACTGCCATACTCAATTTTCCCTTTTAGACGGTGCGAGTGAGATAGGCTCTATGATGGATAAGGTTAAGGCTGACGGCCAAAAAGGTGTGGCCTTGACGGACCACGGTAATATGTTTGGTGCATTCAAATTTGTGCATGAGGCCGAGCAAAGAGGATTAAAGCCAATCATTGGTTGTGAATTCTATTTGGTGGAAGACAGACATCGTAAATCATTTTCTAGGGCAGCCAACGAAAAAGATAAACGATACCATCAATTGCTCTTAGCTAAGAATCAAAAAGGGTATGAGAATCTATCCAAGTTATGTTCACTTGGATTCATTGAAGGCTTGTATTCGAAATTCCCACGTATTGATAAGGAGTTAATTGAGAAATACCATGAGGGATTAATTGCTACCAGTTGCTGTATTGGTGCCGAAATACCCCAAGCATATATGCATGGGCAGGATGAAAAAGCCGAAGAACTTTGTAAGTGGTGGATCGATTTATTGGGGGATGATTTTTATATCGAATTACAGCGACATAGAGGATTAGAGAATATCGATGGACTCGGGATTAGCCAGGAGGATATTAATCAAAAATTGATTGCTCTAGCGGAAAAGTA
>CAXQNQ010000072.1:0-4890 GCA_964225135.1 Mesoflavibacter profundi | reverse complement strand
CTGAGACATTGGGTGCTAAGCGCTCAGATTTAATCCAACAATTACTTGATGGAACTGCCAAGTATTCTAGCATATTCAATTATCCTACGCTATCATGGGCGGATATAGGCGCTATTGGTTGGTTAGTTGATGGTGCAGCCATCATGAACCAGGTGATGCTTTGCAGAACTTCTTATGGTCCCTATGCCCGCGCCATGGTGCGTATTTGTAAAGAGGAATCTTTCCATCAACGTCAAGGGTATGAAATTATGATTACTCTTTCTAAAGGTTCTGAGGAACAAAAGGCGATGGCTCAAGATGCCTTGAATCGTTGGTGGTGGCCTTCCTTAATGATGTTTGGACCCAACGATGCAGAATCCAAGCATACTGCACAGTCTATGGCTTGGAAAATCAAGCGTAAGACCAATGATGAACTTCGTCAAGCATTTGTAGATGCTACAGTACCACAAGCGGAGTATTTAGGCTTAACTATTCCAGATGCAGATCTAAAGTGGAATGAGGAGCGTGGTCATTATGACTTTGGTCCAATCGATTGGGATGAATTCTGGCAGGTCGTAAAGGGATACGGGCAATGCAACATAGAGCGTATAGCAGCAAGAAGAAAGGCAGAGGAAGAAGGTGAATGGGTTAGAGAAGCAGCACTTGCTTATGCTGAAAAGCAACGCATCAAGAAAGAAAATCAAAAGACAAAAGTAGCTTAGGTTATGGATAATAATTGGCCACTTTGGGAGGTGTTTATACGTTCCAAGAAAGGTTTAAGCCATAAGCATGTGGGCAGTCTTCATGCCGCGGATGCTAGTATGGCGATTGAAAATGCGCGAGATGTTTACACGCGTAGGATGGAAGGGGAGAGTATTTGGGTAGTAGAATCTAAGGACATTGTAGCCTCCAATCCATCGCAGCAGGAAGAATTATATGATCCTGCCAAAGACAAGATCTATCGTCATCCGACTTTCTATGATATTCCGGATGAGATTGGTCATATGTAATCTCATTCTGAATTATAATATTAATAGCTGGTGAATAAGCAACAAGCCATTTTCGATTTAGCCCTTTGGATGGGAGATAATACTTTGATCCTAGGTCACCGTTTAGCTGAACTTTGCGGTCATGGGCCTATTCTTGAACAGGATATCGCTCTTACGAATATTGCACTGGACTTAGTGGGACAATCGCGGATGTGGTTAAGTCTGGCTGGTGAAGTAGAGGGAAAGGACCGTACCGAAGATGATTTTGCTTATTATCGAGGAGAAAGAGATTTCACCAATGTAAAGTTGGTTGAAATGCCCAATCATCATTGGGGCTACGTGCTTGCGCGTCAATTTATTTATGATGCCCATCACCTGGCTATATTAGAGCAATTAGTTGATTCAAGCGATCAAGCCATTGCGGATATTGCTGCAAAGGCTATCAAAGAAGTTCAATATCATCTTCGCTTTAGTTCTGAATGGATGATACGAATGGGTGATGGGACAGCTGTTTCTCATGAAAAGGTGCAGACTGCTTTGACAGATTTAGCTCCATACATTAAAGCACTTACACTGACAGATGAAATATCCACCTTTGCAGCAGCAGAAGGGATTGGTTTTGATGCGGGCAGGGTAGAGCAAGAGGCTTGGGCTACTATGCAAAAAGTATTAGAAGAAGCCACGCTAAAACTAGAGCCTTCTGAGTATTATCACAAGGGCGGAAAACAAGGTTTGCACACAGAGCATATGGGCTTTATTTTAGCAGAAATGCAGTCTGTTGTTCGTGCTATGCCAGGCAATACATGGTAATTTATCAGTCCTTTATCGATCAATTCAAAGATTCTCTCCAATGGTTTTTCTATTCTTTACGAATAGAAGTAATTTAAAGTATGGAACATTTAGCCCATTGTCGTTCTTCCTTATTTAAAGTAAGCACGCCTTTTTCCGCAGGAATCGGTTTTACTATAAAAGGATATAGTTGGATCATTACTAGTGAGACTTTAGTAAGGGACAACGCCTATGTAGTAGTTGAATCCTTGAATGGTAAGCGCCAACAAGCGGATATCATCTATGTCGATCCTTTGCTGAATGTTGCTTTTGTTGACCTACCATTTGATCAAGTAGACGAGGGTCTGGAGCTCTCAGAGCAATTGCAGTTTGAAGCTGAAATGTTCGTTTATGCCCCTTGCATATTAAATCAGGATTATGCCCTAAAGTCAGGCCAATTAATGGAGTCAGTGTTTCCTCAAGAGAATTGGGACTACATGGTACATAATATTCAGATAGATGTAGAACATGCTGGTGGTCCATTGGTCAATCAGCAAGGCCAACTGTTGGCTATCAATAATTTTGGCTTAAGCTCGGATAGTAATTTGTTTGCAGCACTTCCTGTTTTGGGCTTTATTGATGCTTTAGAGAAGGTTAAAGAGAGTGCTCCACAACAATGGGTCAGATGCTTTAATTGTAGGACTTTTTTGAGTGAAAAAGTAGCTTTGGAATCCCAATCTTGTACCGTTTGTAGTGAGTTTGTTGAATTTCCTAAATCTATTCCGTTGTATGAGCCTATTGGCGTTGGACGCACTATAGAAGCCTTAATCGAGGAAGCTGGATTTAAGCCGGTATTATGTCGGAAAGGCACACACGCTTGGATGATACAGGTTGGATCAGCTACCATAACGCTCGATTATCATGAGAAGAGTGGAATGGTTAATGGAGAGGCAGTCCTGTGTCGATTACCTGAAGGTAAGCGATTTGCTATCTACGAATACCTATTAAAAGAAAATCAACACTTACAACACCTAAGTTTTTCTGTTCATGACGCTGCAGTAGTCTTATCCTTGGTAATTAATGATATCACCTTACATGCGGATGCTGGATTAGAGAAACTAAAAGAGTTATTCCAGAAAGCAGATTACTTTGATGATTACTTGATTGAATCATTTGGGGCAGCGCGATATTAATACAATACCATACTCGATTGAGCAGGTGTTTTTAATTGCAACTAATTGATTGTCATTATTATATCTTATATTCATAGTATTACTAACTTAATTATTAACTACTATGAAAAAGTTACTTTTTTGTCTTTCGGTATGTTTTGTCCTATCTGTTCAACATACCTATGCACAAGAACAAAGTGATCCAGCTAATTACACGATTAGTGCTGCAGTCAGTCCTTTTGGTGGTTCTTTAAACTTCGCTGTTCATTTAAATGATAAATCTGCGGTATTCTTTGGGCTTGGTGCCTACCCAGAAGGGGATGCACTTTTCTTAACACCAATTGATGGCTTTGGTGATTTTGAAATGATATCATCAGCATCTTGGGCTGGTGTATTCGTTCAACATAGACCTTTTGAGCATGCGGATTGGTTGAGATTGAATGCTGGATTAGCTGCTGGATCTATTGAAAATACGATTACAGATGATAATGGAGAAGTGTATACCGCAAATTATAAGGAGAATCCTGTAATGTATGTTGGAGTAGGGATTGGACAGCGCAATAAGAAAGGATTTGTCTTTGGATTTGATGTTGGTTCCTTATATGGTGCTGGTCCTGTAATCACTGGTCCGAATGCTGATAAAGTTCAAGCTTTGGGTGAGACTTATTTCACTAATGTATTGCCGAATATTCAGTTTAGCATCGGCTATGGATTCTAAATAGACTAATGAACGTTTGATATATGGACTGCTGAATGTCGGCATTTTTGTCAAGTTGATACCATAATTCGGCTTTTTTGTCTAAAACTTGTGTTATAGAATACTTTCTGAGTATTAAAAAGTGTTAAAAAAGTGCAATTTTAATAATGGATTTATAGATTTGTCTTGATTAATGGATAAACTAATCCCATACTCAGAATTATGTTAGGAAAACTCGTTCAAATTCTATCATATCCAAAAGACTTGATAGCCAAAAATGGAAAAAAATCCCTTCTTGTTTTTGCTATATATTTTGTTACGAAATGGAGTATTACATTTCTATACGGAAAGCAAATCTTAGAATGGATTAAAGGGTAATTAAAGTTTTAATTACACATAAAAAAAGCACTTGTTTCTATATGAAGCAAGTGCTTTTTCCATTTTAGATCCTTTCTTCTCTATGTTGCAATAGATCAGCCTATTGATTTTGCTGATTGAGGTCGAACCCACTATAATAAGCGGTGTCCATGTCTTGCAATTGTTTGGTTATGTAGGTGATTTGACCGGTATGGTAAGAAAAGTGTTCGATGACATGTATGACTATAGAAATGCCTTTTTCTTGGAATCCTTGAATAGAAAAATTGGTTTCTAAGTAATTTTGATTCAATTGCAGGGATGCTTTTTGGATGTCTTGATTCAATACTTGTAGCAATTCATGCAACTCTTTTTGAGTAGATGTGGTCTTTGGTAAAAATTCTTGATCACGCTGCCTTTTATAGGGTGTGTTTCGAAGGGAGGCCAGGAGCCATTGTCTGACATTACCATTGAGGTGCAGAATCAGATTAGCTACCGAGTTAGTATGGTTATTAGGTCTCCAGGTAAGTTGCTGCTCTGTTAGGAGTGTTAAGCATTTTAGTATTCTTGGAATACTTTCTTCGCTAATTCTACGGATTAATTCTTGTTTAATAGCTTGACTTATTTGATCTTGCATAGCCAAAGTCTTGTTTATGAAATTTAAAGTACCCAATCTAATTACTGCTCAAACAATTTACGAGTTTTTGAGCCCTTTTCTATCTGTGTCAGAGTCAATGGACTTTTTAAAAGAACACAAAATCTGGCGAGGTTTACGTTCCTACGGTTTTTTAAGTGTTTTATTGATTATTCTAGGGGTTGCCTTTGGAATAGTGCTGGTCTATTTTTTGATTGATGCTATACGCGTCGTAGATGATTATGCCCATTCAGATATGGATACAGCTTCATTACTTGGTAGTATTGGAGATCGATT
>CAXQNQ010000071.1:0-5708 GCA_964225135.1 Mesoflavibacter profundi | reverse complement strand
TATTTTGTAGACCGAGTGAATGTAGTTTCTGTAATTGGAGATGATTTTCCAACTACGGTATTAGATGATATGAAAACAAGAGGGATTGATTTGGAAGGTCTTCAAGTAATACCTGGAGAAAAATCATTCTTCTGGGCTGGTAAGTACCATAATAATATGAATTCAAGAGATACATTAGATACCCAGTTGAATGTACTAGCTGAATTCGATCCAGTTTTACCAGCATCTTACAAGAATCCATCTCATCTAATGTTGGGTAATTTGACTCCAGCTGTTCAAATGCGTGTATTGGAGCAATTAGAATCTAAGCCTGCCTTGACTATCATGGATACGATGAACTTTTGGATGGATGTGGCTTGGGATGAATTACTAGAAGTCATCAAAAAGGTGGATGTATTGATGATCAATGATGAGGAAGCTCGCCAATTATCTAAAGAATATTCCTTAGTTACTGCAGCAAGAAAGATTCTTACCATGGGGCCAGAATATTTAGTGATTAAGAAAGGGGAACATGGTGCCCTATTATTCCACGGAGATCGCATATTTTCAGCTCCAGCACTTCCTTTGGAGATGGTTTATGATCCCACTGGTGCAGGAGATACATTCGCAGGTGGTTTTACAGGCTATTTGGCACAGGGTGGAGATATAGACTTTGAAAAAATGAAGTCGGCTATTATTTATGGTTCTGCCATGGCATCCTTTACCGTAGAAAAATTCGGTATTGAGCGATTAGCTGAATTAGGTCAGGATGAGGTACAGCGACGGGTTAAGCGCTTCCAAGATTTGGCACAGTTTAGCATTTAATAAAAAAGTCCCGAGTATTTTACTCGGGACTTTTTTATTCCTTATTGGCCAATTGTCCACAAGCAGCATCAATGTCTCTGCCTCGGGATTTTCTAACCGTTACCATGATGCCTTTCCTTCTCAGATAAGCTGCAAATGCATCTACCTTTTTGGCATCGGATCTAGAGAATTCAGATCCATCTATTGGATTGTATTCGATGATATTGATTTTAACGGGGAAGTTGGAACAGAGTTTGGCTAGGTTCTTTGCATCCTCTATACTGTCGTTGTAATTCTGAAAGGAGATGTACTCGTAGCTAATTTTATTACCTGTATTGGTATGAAAATATTGTAGACTATCCATTAGGATGTCTAGGTTATTTTGCTCATTTATAGGCATGATTTCGTCTCGCTTAGCATCATCTGCAGCATGCAAGGAAAGCGCCAAGTTGAATTTCACTTGATCATCAGCTAATTTTTTGATCATCTTAGCAATACCTGCTGTACTTACCGTGATTCGTTTAGGAGACATACCTAAACCTTCTGGCGAGGAGATTTTTTCCACAGATTCCAACACATTTTTATATGCTAAGAGTGGTTCGCCCATACCCATGTATACAATATTGGTCAGTGGATGCCCAAAGTGTTCCTCCGCTTGTTTATTGACTAATAAAACTTGGTCATATATTTCTGCCGCATCAAGATTGCGAAGCCGTTTCATTCTACCTGTAGCACAAAACTTACAAGTCAGGGAACAACCTACCTGAGAAGATACACAAACGGTATATCGATTATCATTAGGTACTGGAATAAGAACGGATTCGATTAGATGGCCATCGTGTAGTTTGAACCTGGATTTGATCGTACCGTCAGTACTTTTTTGCATTTTATCCAGTTCGATAGGAAGAATGGTAAAGTGCATATTGAGCTTATTCCTTAAGTCCTTGGAGAGGTTGGTCATCTCCTCGAATTGGTGTGCCCCTTTTTCCCACAGCCATTGATAGATTTGTTTGGCGCGAAATTTCTTTTCGCCCATTTCCTCCAATGCCAGGATTAAGTCTGCTTTACTCAATTTCCTGATGTCCGTCTTCACGATGTCTGTTACCATGCGGCAAAGATACTGCCTTAAGGCTTAATTTGTAAGTGATTGGAAAATAAAAAAGGATACCCTTGGGCATCCTTTTTTAGTATTATTCAAATTATTGAACTTACAGGATCTTTACTCGAGGTGCAGCTTCCATAATTTCAGCATTTGCTTTATCAGAAAATTGCTCAAAATTATCTACAAAAGCTGCAGCTAGCTCATTCGCTTTATTATCGTAATCATCCTTATCTGTCCAGGTATTTCTTGGATTCAATAATTCATCCGGAACATTTGGACAGGTAGTAGGAATTTGTAAGCCAAATATATCTTGCTTTTCATACGATTGATTCTCCAACACTCCTTCTAGAGCTGCAGTGATCATTGCGCGAGTATATTTTAATTTCATTCTATTACCCACTCCGTATGAACCACCAGTCCACCCAGTGTTGACTAACCAGATGTTTACCTGATGCTCATTCATTTTTTTACCTAGCATTTCAGCATATTTTGTTGGGTGAAGTGGTAAGAATGGTGCTCCAAAGCAAGCAGAGAAGGTTGTTTGTGGCTCCGTTACACCCTCTTCTGTACCAGCTACTTTTGCTGTATATCCAGAAATAAAGTGATACATCGCTTGACCTGTAGTCAATTTAGAGATTGGAGGTAATACTCCAAAAGCATCGCAAGTCAAGAAAAATATATTCTTTGGATGACCTCCTTTGGAAGGATTTAATGCATTAGAAATATGATCGATAGGGTAGGATACACGCGTGTTTTGAGTGATGGTATCATCTTCAAAATTCGGTGTTATTCCATCTGCTTCAAATCCTATGTTTTCCAAAATAGCACCAGGCTTGATAGCAGCATAAATATCCGGCTCTTTCTCTTGTGTTAAATCAATAGTCTTAGCATAACAACCACCTTCAAAGTTGAAAACACCATTTTCAGACCATCCGTGTTCGTCATCTCCGATTAAGCCTCTATTTGGATCAGCCGAAAGGGTTGTTTTCCCTGTTCCAGACAGTCCAAAGAAAATAGCGGTGTCTCCATCTTTACCTTCATTAGCTGAACAGTGCATAGAAAGTACGCCGTTTTCATGGGGTAGTACACAATTCAATACAGAGAAAATACCTTTTTTGATTTCACCGGTATATCCAGTTCCACCGATAATAATCGTTTTTTCTGAAAAGTTGACAATCGCAAAATTAGATTGGCGCGTTCCATCAATTTCAGGATCAGCATGAAATCCAGGTGCATTTATGATGGTCCAATCTGGTTTGAATTGCTGGAGCTGTTCTTCCGTTGGGCGAAGGAACATATTGCTAGCGAACTGATTCGACCAAGGGTATTCATTGATCACGCGAATATTGAGTTGATATTTTTCATCTGCACAAGCATATGCATCCCGAACATAAATATTCTTATCCTCTAAGTAAGCGATTAATTTAGTTTTAAGATTCTGATAGTTATTCGTATCAAATGGGAAGTTGATATAATTCCAATCTACTACATGTTCTGTGTAGGCATCCTTTACGATAAATCTATCTTTAGGGGAGCGTCCTGTGAATTTTCCAGTGTTGATGACTAAAGCTCCTTTGTCGGAGAGCTTTCCCATTCCTTTGTCCAAAGCATGTTGAACTAGGTCTTCAGGACTTAGATTCCAATGAGCAGTTTTGCAGGTATTTATTCCTGCGTCAGAAAGATTTGCATCGGGTGTTTTGTTACCGAGTTCTTTCATAAATTTGGTATTTTTATTTGGTAGAACTAAAAAATAAAAACGTCGAGTAAGTTTTAGAAACCTCTGGGATTCAGGTGTTTTTAATAAAGCTAACTCGACGTTTTTTAGTTTACAGGGTAAAATTAAAAGTTTCTTTTCTAAATACCATAAGATTTGGTATTTAATAACATATCAAAGTTATTAATAGTTGATAATTATACCCAGATTGAAGTTCCGACCTGAAGCACTAATTCCAGAAGAAAAGGTGCGATAGTGCAGGTCTAAAAGATTTTCAATAGACATAAAGAAGGTTCTATTTTCTTGTTTATATAACCAGTGTAAATCAAATACTTGCCAGGCAGGTAGATCGTCGTATACCGGTCCAGCAGCAGATTCGAATACATTCCCAAATTCAATATTATCCGACGAACCTGCTCTTATGATAATTTGTTCTCCATCCGGATTAGTTATGATATCCACAACCTCATAATCTCTTAGTGCTTTCCGTCCATTGAATCGCCAACTTAGTTTCATTTCAAGTGCCTGGCTGGCCCATGTGAGGGCAGCTGAACCGAAGAATGGAGGAATATGTCCCATGGCTACTATAGTATCCATCTCAGGATTTGATTGTTGGAAAAAAGTACGACCAACTGTATAGGTGTAGTTTACATCCAGACTTACCTTATTACCTAAATTTTGATGTAGATAAGCAGTAGAGCCAGCGATAAATCCTTGTGTGGTATTCTCGTTGATAAGACTGGTAAAACCATCCACTACCACCTGCTCACTGGTTCTCCTCACCAGTAAGTCGTTTACAATATTGTAAAAGACTTGATGCTTTATTTCGGTGTTTATTCCTGCATAATCTACCCCCCATTCTATGGCAGTAGTACGTTCAGGTTTGATATTTGGATTGGGAATATTAACAAAATCACCTTTCACTCTAATTTTGGCAAGATCATCAATATTAGGTGCCCTGTAAGCATTACTTATAGATAGAGTGGTTTGAATCGTTTTTGATAATTGCTTCTGGTAGGCAATTGAACCTACTAATGATTGATTTATTATTTTTAAAGACCCATCCGTGTAGGAACTTGGCCAAGTTATACCAGCATTGTTCTCAAAGGATAAATTGCTTTGATGCAGATTACCTCTTATACCCAAATGAAAGCTGGAAGTTTCTGTTAAATTACTGAACTGAAATGTGGTGAATAATCCAGCCTGCATATTTTTGGCATTATTGGATGGATATCTAGAGAGGAAAGGTGCAGGTGTCTGGCCAAAAATATTTTGAATGCTGCCACCAGAGTCTAAATCATTGAATTGACCATCGACTCCGTAGAATAATTGCCTCCTAGTCTTTTGTTTCCAATTTTTTTGAAATACAGCGTTAAGGCTATACACTAGCAGATTTTCTGTATTGGTAGTCTCATCTCCTTCGTTAAATCTCCGAACAATCCTACTTTCTTCAATCTGTTGAACAGCCAGATTGATTCTACTCTGATCGAAGAGCTTATTAGCTGTTTTGTATTGCATCTTCAAGGAAGCAAGGCCTCTTACTTGTGGGCCATAATCCCATCTAGCGAAACTGGGTAATCCCTGATTGAATTCGTTTAGCTGGTCGTATCTAGGGATATTAGAGGAGGTAGAATACTGCATGTTCAGCCAGATATCCATCTGGTTATTAGGCTTGAAATAGAATTTTTGAAGGATATCAAATTGATTATAAGCAGAGCCTAATTGTATATGATGTTCATCAGGTGACCGATTGATTAGGGTATCTGTTCCATTGATGAAGTCTTGGAAGCTACTTCTTTTCCAGGTGGCAGGAGCATCTGCTATACCATTTCTACCTGCGCGTAAATCTCCGAATTGGTTAGCAGAAAGAATGCTAATACTTGCCCAGCGCTTTCCAGCAATAGTTGTACTACTCGATAAACTAATACCTTGATTGACTGAATTTAGTGCTGATGAAATGGCACCATTTATGGCTAATCGCTCTTTAGTGGAAGCTAGTTTTGGTGACTTGGTATGGAAGTGAATAGCTCCTCCTAAAGCATCGGAGCCATATAGTAAAGAGGCAGGACCATGAATTACTTCTACTCGATCTATGGCTGCTCTATTAAG
>CAXQNQ010000070.1:0-6078 GCA_964225135.1 Mesoflavibacter profundi | reverse complement strand
GCGAATATTTAATTGAAGAAAACTATACCTCTAAAGAAAAATTGGCGATTGCTGGTGGATCAAATGGTGGCTTATTAGTTGGTGCATGTATGACTCAACGGCCAGATTTGTTTAAGGTGGCTTTCCCAGCAGTTGGAGTAATGGATATGTTGAGATACCATAAGTTTACCGTAGGCAAAGGTTGGATTCCAGAATATGGTAATGCGGAAAATAGTAAGGAAGAATTTGAAAATCTGTTTGCTTATTCCCCATTACACAATCTAAAACCTGACGTAGCTTATCCTGCGACCATGGTAACTACTGCAGATCATGATGATAGAGTTGTTCCAGCACATAGTTTTAAATTCGCTGCACAATTACAGCAATCTAACACTGGTGACAATCCTATGTTGATCCGCATTGAAAAAAATGCTGGTCACGGTGCAGGAAAGCCTGTATCCAAGATTATTGAGGAACAATCAGATATTTGGTCATTCATATTTTATAACAACGACTCCCCTGTCAAATACTTAGAAAAGTAATTCCAAAAAAGGCGCTGATTGTTCAGCGCCTTTTTTAATTTAACTAATAAAATAATGCTTGTTTAAAATAAACCTGTCTATGCAACCACTCGCTGATCGCCTAAGACCAACCACATTAGATGATTATATAGGGCAAGAACACTTACTAGGTCCCAATCAAGTTTTGAGTAAAGCCATACAACAAGGACATGTACCTTCCTTTATACTTTGGGGTCCCCCTGGAGTGGGTAAAACAACTCTAGCTAATATTATTGCACGCACGTCCGGTAGATATTTTCTTAAACTAAGTGCTATTAATGCTGGGGTAAAAGATATTAGAGAGGCTATAGAACAAGCCAAGAAACAAGCCTTTTTTAATAAACCTGCTCCTATCCTCTTCATTGATGAAATCCATCGATTCTCAAAATCACAACAGGATGCTTTGCTTGGGGCAGTGGAACAAGGTGTTTTCGTTTTAATCGGTGCAACCACAGAGAACCCCTCTTTTGAAATTATCTCAGCCTTACTATCTAGATGTCAAGTGTTTACGCTCCAACATCATTCCAAAGCAGAATTACAACAAATTTTAAATAGGGCGATAACCATGGATGTACATTTAAAAGGAAAAGACATCCAACTAAAAGAAATAGATGCCCTTATTGGCGCATCTGGAGGTGACGCAAGAAGATTGCTTAACATGCTTGAAATAGTTGTAAATAGTATCCAGGAAAGTCCTGTGATTATTACTAATGAGCAGGTAAAGAGGTTCATAAAAAACAACCCAGCTATTTATGACAAACAAGGTGAACAGCATTATGACATTGCCTCTGCACTAATCAAAAGTATACGAGGGTCAGATCCCCAAGCAGCAGTGTACTGGTTAGCTAGAATGCTGCAAGGTGGTGAGGATATAAAATTTATAGCAAGGCGACTGATCATATCAGCATCAGAGGATATAGGACTTGCCAATCCAAATGCATTATTACTTGCTAATACTACTTTTCAATCTTGTGAAAAAGTAGGCATGCCTGAAGCACGAATAATACTCTCCCAAACAGTCATTTATTTGGCCTCTAGTCCAAAAAGTAATGCTGCTTATTTAGCTATTAATCAGGCGATGAATACTGTTAAAAATCAACCTAATGTCCATGTTCCTTTACATTTGAGGAATGCTCCAAGTGCCTTAATGAAAGAATTAAACTATGGCACAGATTACAAATACGCACATGATTATGAAGGAAATTTTATTACCCAAGAATTTCTACCTGCAGAACATACAGGTACAGTATTTTACAAGCCAGGGAATAATCCGGCAGAGGAAAGAATCAAACAAGACCAACTACAAAAGTGGGGTAAAAAATACAAACTCTAACGAATAGAATCTCCTCCTACATCTTTTGGACATGAGTCTATTAAACTGTTTGTTTCTAACACAAAAAACTCATCTAAAAAATTTCGAATACGCATTTTGTCGTAACGCTGAACATAATACAAGCCATCGATTAACTCATAAAACTGCTCCTTTCCTGTTTCTAGTTGAAAATAGCTAGCTTGAAGACACATAGCATTGTTAAAAGGGTTGATAAATACTCTATCGTCCCATTTCTTTTGCCCTAAATGAGTTTGTAAACGTAAATAGGATGGGGCAACAATAGAAGAGAAATCAAAATCATATGGAATTGGGAAAAAAGTTTCCTCAGTATAAGACCAAAGAAATTTTACGTTTCTGTTGGCAGTAAAATTCCAATCAGCATTGCCTATCATATAATTGAAAGCAACAACTTTTTGAAGACTCTCCACATGTACAGCACTCGCATTTAACCCTAAAGTGTCAATTAACTCTCCATTTAGCCGATCTTCAAGTTGTTTATTACTCTCTATGATAAAAGCAGGTGCTTCTATAACCCAATTGGGGTCATGAATATCCTTATAAACAATATGCAAATCATGAACTCGGTAGCTATATTCTGAAAAACCATTATACATCTCATAGACTAATCTTTCCTTTTCAAGATTAGCGTAGGCTTCTTCTAAGTTATTAAGACAGTGGGTTACAATCTTATATTTATCGAAGGTATATTTTCCGAATACTGGCTTGAGGGTTGATTTTTCTAAATCCAACTTCAATGGTGGGAAGTCACAGATTCTTGCTCTAAATTTTCCTCTTACATTCAATGATCCTTTGAACATCATCTTTCCAGAAGAAGATCGAAGAAGAACAGAGGATGGAACTTCTACTCTACTTTTGTTTACAGTCAATGCTTCTAAATCAGTAAAAATTTCAATTTTCTCGATGTTCTCCTCAATTAAGACATCAAAGAAACTTAGGTCTGGGTACACAGAAACTTGGCTTTCCAAAGGATTGAAAACCAAACAAAAGAAAAAGATGGAGTAGAACAGTCGGGTCATAATAACATGTATTACGGTTCAAAATTAGGTCTATTCAAGATCATATGCTAATAATGACTGTTTAGTTTGCAGAAAGTTGCTGTTAAAATTATCCTAAATTTTTAGTCAAATATATGCTTATATTTAACACTCGATTCATACCACAGCAAATAGAAAAATATCATATTTAGTACCATGCAGTATTCGAATAATAAATTCAAGTATTTACTTAAATGCCTAATTTTAGTTGTTTGCACTTTTGGTATTAATACTGCCATTTCTTTCGCACAAAATGATACAATCGGACCCAAAAATATAATCATTTTCATTGGTGATGGCATGGGTTTGACCCAAATCTCTACAGAAATACTTTCACATAAAAAGCCCACCGTATTTGAATCCTTTAAACATATGGGATTCGTAAAGACACATTCTCACTCCAGTTTAGTAACAGACTCAGGTGCAGCGGCTACGGCTATGGCTACAGGCAAAAAAACGTATAATAATGCTATTGGATTAGACAAGGATAGTATAGCTGTAACGAACTTAATGGAATTAGCTCAATCAAATAATTACAGCACTGGAATTATAGTTACCTCACCGTTGACACATGCTACTCCAGCAGGTTTTTATGCGCACTCTAAGCATAGAATAAATAAAGCTGAAATAGCCGAGCAGTTGGTTCAGAAAGATATTGATCTTTTAATTGGTGGAGGAAGAGATGATTTCAATAATGAAAATAATGAAGAAATTTTCCTGTTAGATACCCTGAAAAATAGAGGCTATACGATTCTTAGCAATAATGAGAATGAATTACCTAACATTCAAGGCTACGGACCCGATAGTAAAATCGTTTTATTTACGTCTGATTTTTTACCATCTGGGGCGATAACAGGACGGGAGTATTTCCCTCAATATTGCAAAACAGGCCCCTATTATCTACGAAAAAAAGAAACAGAAGGATTTTTACTTATGGTTGAGTCTAGTCAACTAGATATTAGCCTGCACTCCAATAGTGCCCTAGAATTCAAAGCAGAAATCCACGATACAGAAAAAGCAATTGAGGCTTTATTAGATTTCGCTAAAAAAGATAAAAACACTTTACTAATTGTTACTGCAGACCATGAAACTAGTGGTCTTGCCATAGCAGATGGTAAAGTTGGCAGGAAAGTAGACTTAGCATTCACTACCAATGGTCATACGGCCGCAATGGTACCTATTTTCGCCTATGGACCTGGTGCTGAGAACTTTAAAGGTATTTATGACAATACAGAAATCTTCAATAAAGTAACTCAACTCCTAAATTGGAACTAATAAACTTTAATCCAATCAAACTAAAAGACAATTTTTTTCATTATTTCAATAGAAGTGTCACCTAACCAAAAAATAAAATATGTCAGATAATCTTGAATTGATTCGACAGAGTGCAAAGGATTTCGCAGAAACCCACATAAGGCCTAATGTTATGCTTTGGGATGAAAGTCAGGAGTTCCCAATTCCCTTATTTAGAGCATTAGGAGAATATGGTTTTCTTGGCGTGCTTGTACCCGAAAAATACGGTGGTTCAGGATTAGATTACGATGCTTATATCAGTATTATTGATGAAATAGCACAAGTTTGTGGTTCTATAGGATTATCGGTAGCGGCGCACAATTCATTATGTGTGAATCATATACTACAATTTGGTTCAGAAGAGATTAAAACAAAATTCCTGCCCAAATTAGCTTCAGGTCAACATATTGGAGCTTGGGGACTTACAGAAGCTAATACAGGCAGCGATGCTATGCGCATGCAATGTGTTGCAGAAAAACAAGGAGAGTATTACATCTTAAACGGAACTAAGAACTGGATTACCCATGGGATAACTGGAGATATTGCTGTGGTAATAGCAAGAACTGGCAAACTATTAGATAGCCGCGGCATGACTGCATTTGTGGTTGAAAGAGGTACGACAGGTTTTTCAGGAGGAAAGAAGGAAGATAAGTTAGGAATGCGTGCGTCAGAGACAGCAGAAATGATTTTTGACAACTGTAAAATCCATGAATCTCAAGTGCTAGGTAAGGAAGGAGAAGGCTTTATTCAAGCTATGAAAATACTTGATGGTGGTCGAATTTCGATTGCGGCCCTTTCTATAGGAATAGCTAGAGGAGCATACAAGGCGGCTTTGAATTATTCCAAAGAGCGAAAGCAATTTGGCAAACCCATTGCCTCTTTTCAGGCTATTTCATTTAAACTAGCTGATATGATTACTAAAATTGATGCATCTGAAGCTTTAACTAGAAAGGCTGGTGCATTAAAAGATGCTGGAAAGCCTTGTACTAAAGAATCTGCTATAGCAAAATACTTTGCGTCTGAAACAGCTGTAGAAGTTGCTACAGATGCTGTGCAGGTATTCGGTGGATATGGTTATACCAAAGAATTTCCCGTTGAGAAATTCTATAGAGATTCAAAACTATGTACTATTGGAGAAGGTACTTCAGAAATACAAAAGCTAGTAATCGCTCGGCAAATACTAGGTAAATTATAAGATAGTATCTATTAATTCCTTTGGTCTTCCAACCACTGCCTTATCCCCTTTAATGATAATTGGCCGTTCAATAAGTTTTGGATGCTTGATCATTAATTGTAGCAATGCTTCCTCACTCAAATCTTTCCCTTTTACCTGATCTTTATAGACTTGTTCTGTTTTACGTACAAGAGCAAAAGCACTCATTTGTAATTGTTCAAGTATTGCTTGAAGTGCTGAAACGTCTAGCCTATCTTCTAAATAAAGTCTAGTTTCAAAAGTTACACCTTTCTCCTCTAGATAATGTACTGCTTCCCTACTCTTTCTGCACCGCGGATTATGAAGGACTATTACTCTCATATATTAAGTAAAATTTTAAACAATTAGAATTTGAAATGTATGTACAATATAGGAAAGCTTTAAAGATTGTTTATTTTGCGTCCCTAGAAATATAATAATAAATGAATAACAGATTTAAACTATCACTATTAGTACTATTAGCCTGTCAACAAATGGCAATGGCTCAATTCAATATGAATCTTTTAAGTACGGTAAGCTATAATCAAGACTTAAATGATATTTGGGGTTGGGTGGATGAAAGCACAGGTACTGAGTATGCCTTAGTAGGTGTGCGTAATGGTGTTTCCATAGTTAGTTTGGAAGATCCCACTAATGCTCAAGAAT
>CAXQNQ010000069.1:0-31178 GCA_964225135.1 Mesoflavibacter profundi | reverse complement strand
CTGATTATGAATCAGTACGAAATTACTTTCATCGTAGATCCAGTGCTGTCGGGCGATGAGATTCAGGCGACAGCGAAGACCTATGTTGATACATTAGAGGAAGCAGGTTGTAAAACTGTTCACTTTGGCGACATGGGAATTCGTTCTTTGGCATACCCAATTAAGAAGCGCACCAACGGTGCTTATTTCTGTGTAGAATTTCAGGCAGTAAACGGCGAAATCATTGAAAAAGTGGAACTATCACTACGTCGTGATGAGCGCATTATGCGATTCCTAACTGTTCGTTTGGACAAGTATGGAGTTAAGTACAATGAGGACAAGAGAAATGGCCTTATTGGAAAGAAAAAAGAAGAATCAAAGTCTGAAGATTCAGAGGAAAAAAGTGCTAAAGCTCAAGCTTAAGTACTAACCTTTTAATTTAAAAAGAAATAAAAATGGCTTCTAGAGACGATATTAAATTTTTATCCAATCCTAATATTGGAGATCAGCGCAAGAAGTACTGTCGTTTCCGCAAATACGGAATAAAGTACATCGATTATAAGGATGAGCAATTCCTTACGCAATTTATTAATGAGCAGGGGAAACTTCTTCCAAGAAGAATTACTGGTAACTCACTGAAGTACCAACGTAAAGTGGCTTCTGCTGTTAAAAGAGCGCGCCACTTGGCTTTGTTACCATACGTAACGGATAACTTGAAATAATTTTAAGTTAAAATCATTTCCTAATAATAAAATTCTTAAGCAATGAATATCATTTTGCTACAAGATATAGATAAGGTAGGGGAAAAGTACGAGGTAGTTACTGTTAAGGATGGTTTTGCAAGAAATCTCCTAATCCCTACAAAGAAAGCAGTTATTGCTAATCAAACGAATTTGGCAAAACTGGATGAATTAAAACAGAAACATGCCGAGGAGCTTGCTGCTCAAATCGGTGAATTCCAATCAGTTGCAGATCGTCTGAAAGATGTTACTCTTAAGATAGGTGCAAAAGCTGGTACATCTGGTAAAATCTTTGGATCAATTACTAATACTTCAATTGCTCAAGCTCTAAGAGATCAATGTGAAGTAGAGGTAATTCGTTCAAAAGTTGAACTAGCTGACGAAGTTAAAGAATTGGGTACATTCAAAGCAAATGTAAGATTGCACCCAGAAGTAATTGCTGAAGTAAGCTTCGAAGTTGTAGCTGAATAACAATTATTACATTAATTTCTTGTAAAAAAGTAATCCTGTTAGCGGGGTTACTTTTTTTTTGCTCAATACTTACGATATTTTAGGCTGTATTTTTCGCTAAAATTACAGTCATGACTAAGGACAGTATATTTCTTGTATTAATAACTATATTATTTGTCTATTCTTGTGAAAATGAAGAGGTTGTGAAACAACCTCAATCAAAAAAGCTTTTTCAAAAAATTACATCTAGCCAATCAGGTGTGGATTTCGAGAATTACCTTACCATTGAAGAACAGGCAGAATATTTAAATTATGATTACACTATTAATGGTGCCGGCTTAGCTGTTGGAGATGTTAATGGTGATGGATTGAAAGATCTTTTCTTTTGCGGTAATAAAGTATCCGATAAATTATATCTAAATCAGGGAGATTTCAAGTTTGAAGATATTAGTGAATCAGCTGGAGTTACTTCAGGTGAAGATTCTTGGTCTACAGGCGTCAGTATGACTGATATTAATGGAGATGGTTTATTAGATATTTATGTATGTAGAGGAGGAAATCTTCCTGCTGCACAAAGAGCAAATGCTTTTTATATTAATCAAGGCGATGGTACATTCATCGATGAGGCAAAAGCGCTAGGCTTGGCAGATCAAGGTCATTCCACCCAGGCGGCATTTTTTGATTATGATTTAGATGGAGACTTAGATGTGTATGTAGTTAACCATCAAGATGATTATGATGCCAAGAGGCCAAGGTCTTATTTGAATAAAAGAGATCTACATAGTGACAGATTATACCAAAATCAAAATGGAATTTTTGTTGATGTTTCTGAATCAGCAGGATTAGAACCTGATAAATATGGTTTTGGATTGGGAATTGCCGTGGCAGACTTCACCGGTGATCGTTATCCCGATATTTACGTTTCCAATGATTACTTTGAGCATGAATATCTTTACATCAATCAGGGAGATGGTACATTCAAGCAACGGATACATGATGCAATGAAACATACATCCTTCTTTAGTATGGGGTGTGATATGGCAGATTATGATAATGATGGTTGGATAGACATCATGAGCGTAGATATGGTAGCAGAGGATAATCTGAGACAGAAAAATCAAATGTCTGGTATGAATCCAGATATATTTTGGGAAGCAGTCGATGAAGGTTTAGGATTTCAATACATGTATAATGCGCTTCAAAGAAATAATGGTAATGGTACTTTCTCTGATTTGGCTAATTATGCGGGAATTACCAATACCGACTGGTCTTGGGCACCTTTATTTGCAGATTTAGATAATGATGGACTTAAGGATTTATTCATTAGTAATGGATACTTGAGAGATCTTAGGTATAAAGATTCTAAAGTCAAAATGAAAATTGAAAATGAGAAACAGATTGTAGCTATGACTCCAGTCGAATTTTATGAGGCTTATCCTTCTACTCCCATTGCCAATTATTGCTATCAAAACACTAAAGATTATAAGTTTAAGAATGTAAGTAATAAGTGGGGACTAGCTGAAGTAGGTTTTTCCAATGGTGCTGTGTATGCAGATTTGAACAATGATGGTTTTTTGGACTTAGTCCTTAATAATTTAAATAGTAAGGCCTCTGTGTATCAAAATACGACCAATGGAAATAATTACTTAGAGGTTAAGGTTGATGGCCCTTACACGGGAGCTAGAGTGGAATTAGCACTAGATGACGTGTCCAAGCAATATATTGAGATTCAGCCCACTCGTGGATATTTATCATCTGTGCAACATGAAGCCCACTTTGGTTTAGGGCAAAGCACAAATATCCAATATGTGAAAGTAACCTGGCCAGATGGTAGATATCTAGAGGTCAATAATCCAACTGTAAATCAAGTATTGCAAATTCAATATGACGAAAGTCTAGCCCCTGAAAAAAGAAATCCCATCGCTGCAGCATTTACAGAATGCGGAGCTGAAATTGGTTTGGATTATGCGCATGTAGAAAATGAATTTGATGATTTTGAAATGGAAGTCCTTCTGCCACATAAAAATTCAAATCACGGCCCTTCCTTAGCAGTTGGAGATATCAATGGCGATAACTTAGAGGATGTTTTCGTCGGTGGAGCAATAGAGCAAGCTGGAAGAATGTTTGTTCAAAATCCCGATGGTAGTTTTACACCCATTCCCGGACCTTGGATTCCAGACGGCAGACAAGAAGACATGGGTGCTGCATTTTTTGATGCGGACAATGATGGAGACCTAGATCTTTATGTAGCTAGTGGGGGTAATGAATATGTTGCCAATTCAATAGCTTATAAAGATAGATTATACCTTAATGAAGGGAATCTACAATTCTCTAAGTCTATGGATGCCTTGCCAGATGGGATGCATATTTCAGGGAAAGTTGTAGAACCATGTGATTTTGATAATGATGGAGATATAGATCTATTTATAGGTGGTCGATTAACTCCCACAAAGTATCCTTTTGCACCTAGGAGTTATTTACTTCAAAATGATCAGGGTAAATTTACAGACGTTACAGCAACAGTTGCTCCTGCATTATTGGAGCCAGGGCTAGTAGCCTGTGCGGTATGGATGGATTACAATAGTGATGGATTAAAGGACCTAGTTGTATCTGGTGAATGGATGCCTATTTTATTATTTGAAAATAATGGAACTGCATTTACAGATAAATCCGCAGAACTAGGATTAGATAAATATACGGGTTGGTGGTCAGCTGTTACCGCAGCAGATTTAGATGGAGACGGAGATCAAGATTTAGTTTTAGGGAATAATGGTACAAATTATAAGTATAAAGCTAGCCCTGGAGAGCCTTTTGAAGTATATGCACACGATTTTGATAAGAGTGGTAGTATGGATATTGTTTTAGGTTATTTTAATGACGGTACGCTTTATCCTGTACGTGGAAAGCAATGTTCCAGCGAACAAATTCCATCTATATCTACGAAGTTTAAGACCTATACTGAATTTGGAAATGCTAGTTTAAGAGATGTATATGGAGATGAACTAGATAATGCGCTACATCTTGAAGTTGCCTCCTTTGCATCGGTGAGTTTAATCAATGAGGAGGGCAGTTTTGCTCGAAAAGAACTACCGAGATTAGCACAGATTTCTGCAGTAAATGGTATTGTAGCAGTGGACGTCAATGGTGATGAGGTTTTAGATCTTGTCTTAGCGGGGAATTTGTATAGTTCTGAGGTTGAAACAACCCGTAATGATGCTTCAGAAGGGATTGTATTGATCGGACAAGGAGATGGTACCTTTAGAGAAATGCCTATAACTGCATCTGGCTTTTATGCTGGGGGAGATGTGAAGGATGTAGAAATACTTCGCAAAGGAAAGCATAAACTCATTCTGGTCAGTAATAACAACGATAAAATGCAAGCCTTCAAGTTGAAATAAAAAAAGATCCTCCGATTTTGGAGGATCTTTTTTTATTGATAATTTTCTTCGTAGAAGGTTGGGTAACCATCCATAGTTTTATCTTTCAATATAGTCCTATAGTTAGATTGCGATACGGCATACGCGGTATAATCGATCCCTTCTAAGAAGGCATCACCATTTTTGGCTAAGGCATCTACATAAGCTAATGCCTTTTCTTTATCAGCAAATCTTCTAATTACTATAATAGGTGTTTTGTCTGTTTTACCAGCCCCTAGTGAAATGTTTGACGATCGAAGTTTAGCAGAGCTAAAGAAGTCTGAGTTAAAACTCGTAATCGCATTTCTAGTTTCAGTTAAACTGATATCATCATCCGCAAAGGTGACAATGATATAATGCACTTTATCAAACTCAACAATAAATTTACTGGCATCACCTGTATCAGTAATATCTTTTGAAGGATCTGCTACATCTGATCCTAATATTCGAAGTAACTCTCTTACTTGCTTTTCCTCTGGTGTATTCGGATATCTGATCAAGAACGTTTGGAGTTCCTCAATATACTTTTCTCTGCCCTCCGTTTTACCAATACAAAAGGCTTTTAATAGACCGAACCTAGCATGATGTCTGTGCTGACTTCCAAACTTGCCAGGTACTTTGGCAATCTTGTCCAAGGTCTGAGTGTATTGTCCGTCCTTGAAGTTTTGATAACAATCCTCATAATAATCGTTAACCAAATCATCCTTTGTTTTCTTATCGCCAAAATTAGGATCTGAAATAGCTATGGCGATAGGTGAATTAGGATAATTCTTGAGAATTAGGTCATAGTATTTCTTGCTATTTATTGAGTCCTCCAAGTCAAGATAGGACAAGTAAAGGAAGTAATATGCCTCCATAACAATTTTACTATCCTCAGGTATATCTAGTAATAATTGCTTTAATATTTCTGCAGCTTTTGCAGGGTCTTCTAGATCGGAGCGGTATAGTTTTCCTAACTCTAATCTGGCATCTACAATCTTCTTTTTAGCAGTTGCAAGCTGTTGCTCATTGGCTGGCACATTCTTGAACATCTCTTTCATTTCTTCTTCTGTAACCTTGGTGTTGATTATAGGTAAGTCATCAAAAAGATCTGTAGCGGCTTGATTTGCATCTGCTCTTCTCCAATTATCCTCCAGTGGTCTATCTCCCCATTTGTTTTGAAAATCTCTAATACCTCGCTTAACTGCTTTAGAATCATAAGCGTAGAAGTCGGATTTACCCATTAAGGCAGCATTACTCCCTCCGAGTGCATTTCCTTTAAGTGAAGCGATCCTTTTAGCCTCTTGCTCATCTTTGAGACGTTGAGCTAATTCCATCTTCTCTTCCTCGCTCATATTATAGATTCGAATTAGGCTATCCTGAAGTTGAATGGTGTTCAAAGCTTTTGCAATGCCCTCAAGACTTTCAGATAGGATTCGAATTCGATTATATCTATCATCCTTTTTAGACAACGTACTTAGAGTGAGGTCAAAGTAATTCTTAGCTTCTACATAATCCTGCTGCTCATAGTAAAGCATAGCTAGACGATAAGCAGATTCAGCTTTTTGAACAGCATTTCTAGATTCTGAATTGATCGAAAGCCTCAAATTTTCTATTCCTTTATCTATATCACCATCTTTCAGATATACATCAGCAAGCACGTAGTAAATTTGATCTTGGTATTCTAGGTTTTTTTCTTCCTTCAGCATGCGCTCCAATTGGGCTACTGCACTAGCTGTAGATTTATTCGCATCTGTTTGGGCAGCGAGTAACAACGCATTAAACTCTAATTCATAGGTCGGGTGGAGTTTAACTACTTCGTTAAAGTAGTCATTGGCCTTCGATTGTTTATTAAGTTTTCTGCTCATTTGTCCAGCAATGAATAATAGGCGTGCTCTTTTGAATTTATCCTTTTCTAGAGCTATTGCATCAGACAAATAGGTCAAGGCTGTTTCGTAATCTCTCTTTTTATGGAATAGATAAGCCATCTGAGCTGGGATCATCGATTTAATCTCACTCGGACAAGATTTACTTCTAGATAATTGGTCCATCAGACGAGTTGCTTCACTGTATCGAGCAACATCTATATAATTCCTAGAAAGCCAATACAAACCTTCAAAGTAAGCTGGTGCATTTTTTAGTCCATTATTGCCCTTGTCCTCTTCTACATTTCCAATGCTTTTCCCTAGAGTAACATTTCCGACTACCGGATTATCTATGTCTGTTTCTTCAGCACTATCACTTTTTTGAGCGTTACTACTTTTTTTCTTGGATGAAGAACTAGATTTCTTTTTGCTATTGGACTTCTTTTTCTTCTTGGAGGATTTTTTTCTACGCTTAGGTTTTTTTCTTCTCTTTTTCTTCTTTTTTCTTGATTTTTTCTTTTTCGCTGAACTAGATTTTTTCTTACCCTTTTTTACTGCTTCTGCATCGCGTTTTCTCTTTTCCATGGCGGAAGGACTGTATTCCTCTGCTAAGAATTCTAGCGTTTCCATAGAAGATTCATAATCCTGTTTAAGGTATTGTGCTTTTCCCATTAAGAGATAACAATCATCTGTCCAGTCACTCACTCGGTGAAGGGATACTACAATAGTCACTTTTTCAATGGCGTTGTCTAAACTTGGGCCTTCTGCTAGAGGATTCTCTGCTTCAGTGTATTTGTATAGTGGTAGAATATCTAAATAGTTATCCATAACCTGACTTTCCAGGTTGAGGATGCTTTGCTGATAAATTACATCAGCATTAAAGTAACCATTGTATTGGGCTGTAGTATTATGATAAAGCTTCCCAATTGCAGTAACATCATCTTTACTTTTTTGGGTTGAACAAGCCAGTAAGATGGTCGTTAACAGAAATGTGAAGCAAATTTGTGTTTTTCTATTTCTCAAAACAACTTTTTTAACCAATGGACAATGTCTTTGCATGAAATACTAAAGACTTCGATTGTTAAACATTTTAGTACGGAATTAAAGTGTCAAAAGTACACGATAATAACCTTAAAAAGAAAAAATTATTTTAAGTTAAAATATCCCTTAAATTTGTATTTATACCTACAAAACGACTTTTTGTAGCTTTTTCTGTTTAATAAGATTTCAAGCAGTCCGGTTTATGGCAAAAAAAGAGCCCAGGATTAAGAGGTGGAGAGAACGTTTGAGAAACACTTACCGCCTAGTGGTAATGAACAATGATACCTTCGAGGAGATTGGAAGTTATAAACTGACTTTATTGAATTTTTATCTGATTGGTTCCACTCTAGCAGTTTTAATATCCGTACTTATTTTAGTCTTTATTGTCTTTACTCCTTTAAAGAGATTGATACCTGGTTATGGAGACGTGGATGTTAATAATGAGATATTGATGCTTGAACGGGAATTAAAAAGCATGAATGACTCCATGCGCATTCAGAAAAACTATACCGACAGTTTTAAGAAAATTTTAGTTGGAGAAACAGAAACAGAGGAGGATGTAGCTAGTGCTGCTCGAATTTCCGATGATACTATTGAAATAGTTGATCCAATTAAAGAGGATACTTTATTGCGGGAAGAGGTTGAGCTGGAAGAAACTAGAAGAGTAACTCAAAACGCAATGGTTGGTGCCATTTCAGAAACAGGCTTGCCAATAGATCAGATTTATTTCTCTCCGCCTGTTCGTGGAGAAATTTCCGCCCCTTATAATACAATGAATAAACATTGGGGTATTGACTTAATTGCGCCTAAAGACTCTCCAATCTTATCAGTATTAAGGGGTACAGTGATATCTGCTGGTTGGGATATGGACTTTGGATTTACGATTACCATCCAACATGCTAATAATATTATCACAGTTTATAAGCATAATTCAGCCTTATTAAAAGACGTGGGAGATATTGTTAATGCTGGTGAAGCAATCGCCATTATTGGTAATACAGGCGAACAAACGGATGGTCCTCACCTGCACTTCGAAATTTGGCATAATGGTGTGAGTATTGATCCAGAAGATATCTTTAAGTCATTTAGGTGATACATTCTGAATATTTTCAAGCTTTTGTAGAACCATTTGTATGAGCAAAGAGTTTTTTCATAAAATAACGACCTATGAAAAGTAAACCTTCTTTGACTCTCAAAGCCCTTAAGGACGAAAAAGGGAATCAATTAAGCCCAGTACTTTCCAAGGAAACCAAAAATTATTTAATCGATATTGACGGTACTATTTGTGATGATATTCCAAATGAGGAACCCGAGCGTATGGCTACAGCGGAGTTATACCCGGAAGCATTAGACACACTCAACAAATGGTACGATGAAGGTCATGTCATCACATTCTTCACTTCTAGAACAGAAGATCACCGACAAGTGACTGAAGCTTGGCTTAACAAACATGGATTTAAATACCACGGCATCCTTTTTGGAAAACCTCGTGGTGGTAACTACCATTGGATTGACAATCACATTGTAAAGGCGACTAGATATGAAGGCAAGTTCACTGATTTAGTAGTCAAAAATCGAGATATAGAAGTGTTTGAGGATTAAGTTTGCTCTAGGTCCTTTATCACGCGTTCTACATCAGGATATTGAAATTCAAATCCTTCCATTAGGAGTCTTTGTGGTATAACTCGAAGACTCCTAGTTACGATATTGGATTGCTCACCCATGGCTATGCGTAGCGCAAATTTAGGCACTGGTATAGGGATGTATGGCTTCCAACTCATTTGACTAATCCATTTAAAAACTTCTAGGTGATGAGCAGCTTCTGGTGCACACAGGTTATAAATACCAGTAGCGTTTGTTTGATTCAATGCCCAATCAAACGCAGCACAGACATCATCAATATGCACGATTGGGTAATATACACTTTTGCCAAAATTAGGGGCTATACCTAAAATCATGTTCTTCTTAAGAACGGGATAGGCACCACCATTTAAAGTAAGTACAACTCCAATTCTGAAGATAACAAATCGAGTAGATGAAAGTCGTTTTATGCTCAGGTGTGCTTGTTCCCATTGTTGGGCAAGCGTCGACATAAAGTCATCCCCAATTGGAGCTTGCTCATCAAAAGCTTGATCCCCAGTATCTTGGTAAATGCCTACAGCAGCTCCACCTACATATACTGCAAGCTGAGGTGCGTATTGTTCTATGGCTTTAATTAAGAATTGTGTAGATTTCACCCG
Organism: Mesoflavibacter profundi; assembly: GCA_964225135.1. GTDB lineage: Bacteria > Bacteroidota > Bacteroidia > Chitinophagales > Saprospiraceae > AM-2324. The sequence continues at coordinate 21,468 of CAXQNQ010000069.1, read as the reverse complement.
ACTTTCAATCAGTGCTTTTTTTCTAGCAGTAGTCCATCTGCCCTCTGAAATAGATGCCCCTACCAAATTGATCACAGCATCTACTGAGTCGAACGCATTTGGATCAACTATCTGTTTATTAGGATTCCAGTGGAATAATCCAACTTTTAATTGATTACTCCTGCTAAGGATACGTACCTCATGCCCTTTATCCTCCAAGTCTATTTGAAGTGCTTGACCTAATAAGCCACTACCACCTGCTATTAATATTTTCATATTTAAAACCGCTTAACTAAATAATAGATATAGTAGTGAATTGGTTTAGTTTGAAGACTTGATTTTTGAAAAAAATAGTGATTAGGCTAGATTTATTTTAATTAAATTAATTTTTATTCAATCGAAGCTTTATTTTATTTAAGTATCTTAGAATAACCCCTTAATCACTTTTTATCGTTATTTACAAATCATCCTAATTAGTATTATCATGAACGCAACTACCCTGATTAGAATAATAGGTTTTTCTTTTATACTTCTTTTGCTAGGCTCTTGTGGTAAAGAGAAGCCTGAGCAACAAAAGGAATACTCCCGAAATGGGAATAATGTAGATGTTAGAATTCCCTCTAATATTTCTTCATTAAATCCAGCTACTGCTCTAGATTCTTATACCTTAATGGTTATACGATCCATCCATCAATACCTTGCTACTTATGACTTGGAGACTGCTCAAATGGTCCCAGTTCTTTTAAAGGAATTGGCTACTGTAGATACTACTGATGGTCGAACCATTTATCAAATGGAAATCAAGGAGGATGCAAATTGGGATGATGGAAGTCCAATAACAGCTAAGGATGTGGAGACTTCCTTTAAAATGTTATTCAACCCTAAAGGGAAACCTTCTCCCTATAGAAGCTATCTAGCTACAATTGATTTATTTGAGATTGATCCTGATAACCCTAAAAAGTTTTCAGTAGGAATTAGCCAACAGTATGTCTTGGCAGAAGAAGCTATTTATTCCATTATGCCTGTTTTACAAGCATCAAAATATGATCCGGATAATCAATATGCGAATTATAGTCTAGTTGATTTAATTACTAATACTGGGATTGATGATTCAGATGAGGTGCTTCAAGCATTGGCGGCTACATTTGAAAGTGAGGCTTTTTCTGTCGAACCCTCCGGGGTGAATGGTTCAGGACCATATGAAGTTGTAGAGTGGAAAACTGGGGAATTAATGGTTTTAGCGAAAAAGACTGATTGGTGGGGAGAAACCGATAATCCAAGTAATACCTGGTTTAAAGCCAATCCGGATACCATTAGATTGATATCTGTGACAGATGCTACAACGGCTGCTCAAATGTTTACCAATAATTCATTTGATGTGGCCATTACATTGGATTCAAAGGATTTTAAAACGCTTGCAGAAAATCCAACATATACAGATGAATACAACTTCATCTCTGATGTAACAAACATCCAATATTTAGTATATCAAAACACTAAATCTCCTGTGCTTCAAGATAAGCGTGTTAGGATGGGGATTTCCATGTTATTTGATTATACAAGCATCATAGAAAATATTTTTGATGGTTTGGGTAATCGAACGAATAGTCCAGTGCTGAATTTCAAGTCTTATTATGCGGAGGACTTGCCGCGGATTGATTTTGATATAGAAGGAGCTATTACTCATTTTAACGAAGCGGGTTGGACTGATGATAATAGAGATGGTGTTTTGGAGAAAGAAATTGACGGAGTGCTAACTGATTTTAAATTAGAGTATCTAGTTACACCTACTCCAGCTGCGGAAAACATTGCGCTCATTTTCCAAGCAGCTGCTAAGGATGCAGGTGTTGAAGTAGAGATAATCACCAAAGATAGACAGGGTTGGTATGAAATGGTTGGTCAAAGGGATTTTGATTTGACTATGACGGGTTCAGGTTTTAGCCCTGGATTAGATGATTTCAGACAAATGTTTCACACCTCAGCCAATATTCCTACGGGACAAAATAGAATGCAGTTTGGAGATGCTGAAACAGATGCGTTGCTTGATGCTATTGCAGCTAATTTAGATGAAATTACTAGGGAAGAGCAATTTCGAACTTTCCAAGAAATCCTCTATGATGAGCAAGCTATAACATGGTTAATGACACCATTGAGTCGGGTAGTCATCCATGATCGATTTGAGCATGGCGGGTCAAATTTAAGTCCTAACGTTTGTTTAGGATGTTTAACACTGAAATAAAAACCTATGTCTAAAAGCATCGGTATCAGAATCTTGCTTTTTATACCAACACTATTTGTGCTGAGTATATGCCTTTTTGGTTTGCAAGAGTCTGCTAGAGGTGATCAAGTAGCCTCTTTGTGCGGTATCGATGGCACTGTAGATGAAAGGGTTTATCTAGACTGTATTAAGACGTATAATTTAGATCAACCTGCTTTTTATATGTCTGTAAGTCCTCAATTTGTGGATGTGGCTGCGCTTCGTACTATTTTTCCTGCAGGAAAGAAACAAACAATTGAGCAATTAGCCTATCAAACAGGGGATTGGGATGGAGTGTTCACATTGATGGAACTGGTGGACGAATTGATTGAAAGAGATTACAGCCTCCTACCTCAACTCCAAGTGCAGATTAATGAATTACGTAGTAAATATTGGTCTGGGATTAGTTTAGTGGGTTTACAAAATCAACTGGAAAAGCTTAATCATCCTGAAGTGGATGTTTTGATTGTGCAAATTCAGAACCTCAGCGATAAATTGACTCAATCTTCACCGGTATTTTCGGATTATCTTCCACAGATCGATTGGAATGGTAGAACAAATCGCTTTCACCATTGGTGGTCAAAAGCCATAGTATTTGAATTTGGACAATCTTATTCTGGAAGATCAGTTAATGCCTTAATTAAAGGCGCCATCCTTAGAACACTATTACTGAATTTAATTGCATTTTCATTAGCCATATTACTTGCCTGTAGTCTAGCTATTTGGAGTTCAAGAAAAATCAATAAACAATCTAGGCATGCTTTAGATGGTTGGAGTTCAATTTTTTTAGCTATTCCTAGATTTTGGTTGGCAACTGTGTTGATATTCCTATTTGCTAATCAAGCTCGTTTTGCTGCATTAGGATTCTTTGATATCGGCTCATTTACCCTAACAAGCTCTGGAATATCTTTAATCGGATTAATCAAAGTATATACGCTTCCTGTAATTTGTCTTGCTTTTCCTGTTACCTGGAGTATTTACAAACACCTTCGTGATAAGATAAAAGAAGAATGGCAAATGCCTTATGTCCAAAGTGCTAGGGCAAAAGGTATAAGTGAATCAAAAATTATTCGCCAATATGTTTTACCAAATTCGATTAATCCATTGCTGACTATTGTGGGTTCATTATTCAGTAAGTTACTCGCGGGATCGATTATTATAGAATCTATTTTTGCCATACCAGGTTTAGGTGGCTTAGTGTTTGATGCTTTTTTGTCTAATGACTGGCCGGTACTATATGCCTTGTGCTTTATTGCAGGTGTTATGACCTTAAGTGGTTATCTGTTATCTGATATATTATATTTTTTATTCGATCCAAAATTGAGAAGGGGAGGTGTCAAGTATGTCTAAGGAACAGAAACATATCCGATCATTTCAATCAAAAGCGTATACTTTTGCTAAGTTTTGGTTGAAAGCAATCCTCTTCATAGCATTGACCTTAGAGTTTTTAGCATCTGACAAACCTATCTTGGCTAGTTATGAGGGTAAACTATTTTTACCAGCGATTGGGCAAGAATTATTTGATTTAGGATGTAATCAAAGGTATAATGTTATACGACGTGTCGATTGGCAAAATTATCAGGGGTTTAAACTAATGCCACTTGTTCCCTATTCTGCTCAAAGTTTAGATTTTGCAAATAACGGATTTATAAGTCCATTCGAAAAACAGCGCGTTGAATCCTGGCGATATAGGCATTGGTTAGGTACAGATAAATTAGGCAGAGATGTACTAGCTGGCATACTTACAGGATGCAGGATTAGCTTGAAAGTAGCGCTTATTGTTGGCATAGTTGGTGGTTTACTAGGATTGTTACTAGGTGGTTTTGCAGGATATTTTGGAAATAGGACTATTAAATGGCCTGTCATTCAAATAGTGCTTACCATCTTTCTTATTCCTGTTACTTTTTATACCATGTATGTTATTGGAAAATCTGCTTTAATGGTAACAGGTAATTTTACTATTCAAACTATACTATTGCTTTTAGGAATATTAGGAATAAGTATATCAGTATTATGGTTGTTTCAAAAAAAGGTATACCCTTTGATTCCATCTATCCGTAGGAAGCAGGTTTTTATTCCAGTAGATCAATTATTCAATATGTTGATTGTATTATTATCAGCATTACCCATTACTTTGATTTTGCTAGCTATTCTAGGTGTATTTAAATCTCCCGGACTTAATTTGACTATGTTAGTATATACTGGAATTTTTTGGATCTTCATCGCTCGTATAGTTCGCGGTGAGGTTATCCGTGTCAAAGAGAAAAACTATATCTTATCTGCGCGACAATTAGGTCTGAGTCATTGGAGAATATTTTGGAGGCATATCTTCCCTAATATTAAAGATCAGTTATGGGTAACTATTGCTATGAATATTTCTAGTGCCTTGCTGCTTGGAGCTTCGCTAAGTTATTTAGGTATAGGTATGGCAGCAGGAGAGGTAAGCTGGGGCATACTACTTAATCAAGGGAAGTCCAATTTAAATGCCTATTGGCTGAGCATTTTTCCAGGAATTTTTCTGATTGCAACTGTATTCAGTATAAATACCTTTGCTGAGCAAGGAAAGCAAAAGACTTAATTGCTTTTTTTCTTCATCTTTTTGTTCATATCCTTAGGGAAAAGGCTTGATCTCCCACCTCCAGCAGGTAATTCACCTTTTCTATTAGCTTTTATTGTTGCATTTTCGTTGATTTCGCATCCATATCCAGGAGAACAACCGTTAAAAGCGAAAATTGAACCTATGAAAAGTGCCAGAATGCTAAGTTTTTTTAATGATTTCATCGATTAACTAACTTTTTTTAAAAATATCGAAAAAAAAGTAAAAATATTGTGATGCTTAACGTAAAGTTTACTTATTTTGAATTAAATCACATGTTTTTACTAATAAAATCAAGGGGTTTGGAATTATTTTTAACTTCTTTGATGTTTAGTGATTGACAGACGATTATTTATATTAATTTTTTCATAAATCATTGAATAATGAATAAGGGAGATTTGATTAACAAAGTTGCAGAGGAGTCTAACATTACTAAAGCTCAGGCTACCACTGCTGTAAATGCTATGTTTAGCGCTATCGGTTCTGCATTGAGAGGAAATGACAAAGCTACAATTATAGGCTTTGGTACTTTCTCTGTAACTAGACGCGAAGCTCGTTCTGGTCGTAACCCTAGAACTGGTCAAACTATTACAATTGCAGCTAAGAACGTTGTAAAGTTCAAGCCAGGCAAAGACTTAATGGATTCTGTTAACTAGTAAACCACAGTTAAGGAAATAACAAAGGCAATTTAAGGGAAACCTTAGGTTGCCTTTTGTTTTTTTAGCAGCGATTTTTATTAATTTTGCTGACGATTCGTAACATAAAATTATATTCCATGCATTCTATTCAGGATTTAGAACGTATTGCTAGTCAGGTGCGTAGAGATATTATCCGTCAAGTACACTTTGCTAGCTCAGGTCACCCCGGTGGTTCTCTAGGATGTGCCGATCTTTTTACCGCCTTGTATTTTAAAATAATGGAGCATAATCCGGATTTCCAGATGACAGGAAAAGGTGAGGATATGTTCTTTTTATCTAATGGGCATATCTCTCCAGTGTTTTACAGTGTATTGGCTCGCGCTGGATACTTTGATGTAAATGAATTAGCCACTTTTAGAAAACTAGACTCTAGACTTCAAGGACACCCTGCTACACATGAAGGGCTACCCGGTGTTCGTATTGCTTCAGGTTCCTTAGGTCAAGGCCTGTCCGTAGCCTGCGGTGTTGCAGAAGCAAAAAAACTAGATCGAGATAATCATAATGTTTTCTGTCTCATGGGAGATGGAGAATTACAGGAAGGTCAAATCTGGGAAGCTGTCATGTATGCAGCACACAACAAATTAGATAATCTAATTGGTATAGTAGATTGGAATGGCAGACAGATTGATGGAGATAATGATGATGTACTTACCTTAGGAGACCTTAAAGGGAAATGGGAAACATTTGGCTGGGACTGTGTCGAGGTAGATGGTAATAATATGCAAGACTTAGTTCAGGTCTTAGAACAAGCTAAAGCAAATTCTGGTAGTGGTAAACCACAAGTGATCCTGATGCGAACTGAAATGGGTTACCCTATAGATTTTATGATAGGTTCGCACAAGTGGCATGGTGTAGCACCTAATGCTGAACAAACTGAGACTGCTCTGGCACAATTAGAAGAAACCATGGGCGATTATCCTTATCCTTTTCAATAACACCTGAAAAAACAAGAATTATGTTATCTTATTATAAATCAACAGATAAGAAGTCTACACGAGATGGATTTGGAGCAGGACTTCTAGAAGTAGGTAAACAAAATGATCAGGTAGTTGGACTATGCGCCGATTTGACAGGATCATTGAAAATGAATGCTTTTCAAGATACTTTTCCTGAACGGTTCTTTCAAGTTGGAATTGCAGAAGCAAACATGATGGGATTAGCGGCTGGATTAGCAACAACAGGAAAGATTCCATACACGGGTACGTTTGCCAATTTCTCTACAGGTAGAGTTTTTGATCAGATCAGACAGTCCATTGCTTATTCACATAAGAACGTTAAAATTTGTGCTTCTCACGCAGGGGTTACGCTCGGTGAAGATGGTGCTACCCACCAAATTATGGAGGATATTGGTATGATGCAGATGCTACCTGGAATGACGGTTATTAATCCTTGTGACTATAACCAGACTAAAGAAGCTACTATTGCTATTGCTGAGCATGATGGACCAGTCTATCTTCGATTTGGAAGACCTGGTTGGCCAGTATTCATGCCGGAAGGATCTTTCCAAATAGGTAAAGCTATCCAAATGAATGAAGGTACAGATGTGAGTATAATAGCCACAGGTCACCTAACCTGGTATGCTGTTGAAGCAGCACAGGCACTAGAAGCAGAAGGTATTAGTGTGGATTTAATTAATATTCATACGATTAAGCCTTTGGATGAGGCAGCCATCTTAGCCTCTGTTGCTCGTACAGGTTGTGTAGTTACAGCTGAGGAACATCAAATCATTGGTGGACTCGGTAGTGCGGTCGCTCAAGTAGTTGCTCAACATCATCCAAGTCCAATGGCTTTTGTTGGAATGGAGGATTGCTTCGGTGAGTCTGGTAAACCAGATCAATTATTGGCCAAATACAATATGGGTACTGCCAATATTATTGCTAAAGCAAAAGCTGTAATGGCCAAAAAATAAAAACAAATGAAGATTGGTACTAAAGTAATTCATGCTGGAATAAAACCAGATCAAGTAACTGGGGCAATTATGACGCCTATTTACCAAACTTCAACCTATGCTCAGGAATCTCCTGGGAAGCATAAAGGCTTTGCCTATGCGAGGACAAGTAATCCGACCCGTTCTACTTTGGAAGCTAATTTAGCTGCATTGGAGAACGGGTCTTTTGCTTATTGTTTTGCTTCAGGCATGGCAGCTATGGATGCTGTTATTCGTTTGCTTGAACCCGGAACGGAGGTACTCGCTACAAGCGATATTTATGGTGGAACATACAGGCAACTTACTCAGATACATCAAAGTATTGGTGTCAAAAGTCGATTCGTAGATATGACTGATGCGAAGTCTTTTGCTCAGGAAATTAGCTCAAATACCAGATTAATTTGGATTGAAACTCCAACTAATCCAATGCTCAATCTGATCGATATCAAGGCAATCTGTAAATTGGCAAAATCAGCCGGCATTTTGGTTTGTGTGGATAATACCTTTGCTTCACCCTATCTTCAAACTCCATTGGATCTAGGAGCAGATATTGTCATGCATTCTTGCACTAAGTACTTAGGAGGGCACTCTGATGTAGTTATGGGTGCTTTGATTGTTAACGACGAGCATCTAGCCAATCAACTGCAGTTTATTCAAAATGCTGTAGGGGCTATTCCAGGTCCGCAGGATTGTTTTTTGATGCTAAGAGGTATTAAAACACTACACTTAAGGGTACAACGGTCCTGCGAAAACGCAAGTAAAATAGCCCACTTTTTAATCAATCACTCCAAAGTCAATAGAGTATTTTATCCGGGGATTAAAACGCATAAAGGACACCAGATTGCAGTGCAACAAATGAATGATTTTGGTGCAATGGTTTCATTTGACTTGAAGCAGGACACAGCAGAGTCAGCTTTTGCCATTATGCGTAATACCAAGTTATTTTTACTCGCTGAATCTTTAGGAGGTGTGGAATCACTCATCGGGCATCCAGCCACCATGACACATGCATCTATTCCTCAGGTAGATCGGCATAAGATTGGATTATCCGATTCTTTGATTCGGTTAAGTGTGGGTGTTGAAGATGTGGAAGATCTTTTAATTGATTTGAAGCAGGCATTAGATGCTTAAAACCGACGAGCTAATTACCTTCTAATACTAAATTTTGTATAACCTATTGGCGAACTATACTGATGCTTAACTTCATCTACTCTTGCATGTTCAGGCCCTATATGGCACCACAAGAGTAATTCTTCTAAATCTTTTAATGCACCCTCCGCTTGAATGAATACTGAGCCATCAAGTTGGTTTTCAATAAAACCAACTAGTCCAAGATCTCTTGCTTTTAGTTGAGTGCTAGCTCGAAAATATACGCCTTGTACTTTGCCTTTTATATGGATTTCTACATGCTGGGTACACATAGTCTATCCTTCATATTGTTTCAATAAATCGAGCATTAAATGTAAACCAAACGCTGTTGCAACTTGATTTCCGCCTGATCCATCATTCTCCATAGCCATCCCTGCAATATCTAGATGTGCCCAATTAGAATGGTCACCAATAAAGTGTTGTAAGAATTTGGCAGCCGTAATGGCACCAGCTCTAGGATGCCCACTAAAGTTTTTTACATCTGCAACATTGGAACAAATTAAGGTATTATATTCATCCCAATTAGGTAACTCCCATACTTTTTCTCCTGTGCTATAACCACTCTTCATCAATTGATTAGACAATGATGAATTGTTTGAAATAAACCCAGCTGCAAAGGTCCCTAGGGCTGTAATACAACTGCCGGTAAGTGTTGCTATATCTAATAAAATATCTGGATTATATTGTTTTTCCATATAGCTAAGTCCATCTGCAAGTAACAACCTACCTTCTGCATCCGTATCAATAATTTCAATAGTCTTTCCAGAATAAGAAGATATTACATCGGAGGGTTTTATGGCTTCTTGTCCAATGGAGTTATCTGTTGAGGGAACAATTCCGGTTAAATTAATATCTAATTGTAATTTATCAGCTAATCGCATCAACCCAAGTACCGCAGCTCCACCTCCCATATCGCTTTTCATGAGGTGCAAGTTTGCTGATCGTTTTAGTGAAACACCACCAGTATCAAAAGTAACCCCTTTCCCTACAACGCCTATATGCTTGGCATTAGGGTTGTCACAGCGGTATTCCATTTTTATAAATACAGGTGGAGTAGGTGAGGCTTGACTAACGGCTAGTAATCCATAAAACCCATGTTCTTTTATGGCTTCAAGCTCATATACTTGCGTTTTTAAGCGTGGAGATCCTTCTTGAGCTACTTTTTGGGCATACTGTGCTAGTACTGTAGGACTTTTTTTATTACTTGGAGCATCTACAAGCTTAAAGATATCTTTTTGCGTAGTGGCTAATTCAATGGCTTCATTTAAAACAGATTGGATAGACTGGGCTTGATTGGTTGAACATAAAATATCCAGTTTGATAGCTTTATCAGATGGTTTAAGGGTTGTTTTATAAATGCCAACTTCATAATCATGTAGACAAATTCCATGAAGGATAGCTTGACATTGTTCTAATGAAAGCCCGTTATTGACTTGACCTAAATAAAGTATATTACTACTTTGTTCTAAGGACAATTTATGCTTCTTAAATACTTTCCTTGTCTTATCTTTTATTTGACGGTAGTTCTCGACTGTATCAATAGGTATAAGATTGAAATGTACTAAGCCATTATGATAAGGTACTGCAAGCGCAATACTTTCTTTTTGCTCACGCACTAGTTTAACTGCTTGATCAACCCCGGCTAAATGAATGTCTCTATCGAAAAAGGGTTTGATGCGATCAACTAATGATTCGTCCGACTGAATAATTACAGGAACAAAAATATGGGCTGTTTCTGCTGAGATATTGGTTTTGAAATCTATTTGCATGCTTCCTAAGCTATTTTCGGTTTATAGGTATTTGGGTTTTTATTTAAGTGTTACCTCAGGCAATTCTATTTGAAAGCGTAAGTGTGCCTTGAAGAAGAGTTAGTAATCAAAGGTACTGTAATTTTAACTGAACAAAAACTTTTTAATATCAAATATAATTTTATACAATATGTAAAAATAATTATGATTAGTTTAGCAGAGCAAACATTTTTAACCCTTGCTACCTTATCATGGTAGTAAAAATTTAAATACTAATTTTATGAAGAATTTATTTGTTTTGGTTTTAGCAGCAGTTACCCTTGTTTCATGTAATAATGTTGAACAATACCAAACTGCCATTGAAGAAGTATCTACTATGTGGTCTGATTTTAATCCTAAAATGGATGCCCTATCTCAAAAATGTGCAACTTTAAATACGAGTTTGAAAGCTATGGGAAGTATGGTGGTAGAGGTTACAGAGGATATGGATGAAGGTGCAGTAGAAGCCGCACAATCCATAAATAAGGAGTACAAAGAAAGTGCTATGAAAGTAACTTCTATGACGGAGGAGGTGAATACATTTGTAACCGAAATGATGGCAAATGATACGAAAGTACAATCTTTGGTTGATGGTTTGGCAGCCGGAAAAATTGATGGCGATGTGGATGCTATGATTGCTGAAGTTAAACTTGCTATAGAAGAGGCTACCGCTAAAATGGAAGTTTACTATGCTCAATTGGAAGAGTTTTCCACTGCTGCTACGCAGTTATCGGAGAAAATGACTCCAGTAACTATTGAAGATTCTATGTCAGCAGAGATGTAATAAAAAGGCCCTGAGATTATGCTCAGGGCTTTTTTATTTTCCTTTTGGCCTAAATGCTTTAATAACCGCAGGGTTCGTTTCTAACCTTGGTCCTCCTATTAAGTCTATACAATAAGGCACTGCAGCAAATACGGCATCTAGACATTCTCTGATAGCCTTAGGCTTTCCAGGTAAATTGATAATCAAACTGGACCCTCTAATACCTGCAGTTTGTCTCGATAAAATCGCAGTAGGGACGTATTGCAAACTATCCTGGCGCATTTTTTCTCCAAATCCTGGCATCATTTTTTCACAAACAGCTATGGTTGCCTCAGGTGTAACATCACGCAATGCAGGACCTGTTCCTCCACAGGTTACAATCAGGCAACACTTGTCCTCATCAGCCATACGGATTAAGGTGGATTCTATCTGCTCTTGCTCATCAGGGATAACTGCGTAAGAAGTTTCAAAGGAGTGCGTCAAGTACTCTTTCAGGGTAGATACAATGGCTTGACCTGGGATATCTTCATAAATACCTTTGCTCGCTCTATCAGATACATTAATTACGCCTATTTTAACCATGCTTTTTATTGGATTGGTACATAATAAAGAGTCCTGCTAATGCAAATGGGATAGATAATAATTGTCCAGTAGTCAGTCCTACATCTATACTTTCTTGTAAGCCAGTTTGCTCCTTTTTGAAAAATTCAAGAATAAATCGAATAATAAACATTGTTGTTAGAAACAGACCAAAGAATAACCCTCTTTTATCTTTTAGTGTGGTATTATTATATAATCTGTAAAAAATAAAGGCTAGACTAAAATAAGCAATGGATTCATACAATTGTACGGCATGCCTTATCTCTCCTGGATAGGATTGCATAAATTCGAAGCCCCATGGCATAGTTGTAATGGAGCCTACAATCTCACTATTCATTAGATTACCCAATCGGATAAACCCACCTGCTAGAAACATAGGGATAACTAATCTATCCATAATCCAAAAGACAGGTTTCTTGGAAACGAACTTGGAGAAAAGTAGTAAACTTATGATAAGTCCAACGGCTCCTCCATGTGAGGCTAAACCTCTAAAGCCAGTAAATCTAACTCCATTATCAATTTCTATAGGTAATAGAATCTCTAAGGGTCTTGTAGAAAAGTATTCCCAATCGTAAAAAACACAATGACCAATTCGGGCGCCCATGATACCTCCTATCGCTATATAAGTCAATAATGTTCCAAGCATTTCAACATCTGCCTGTTCTTTTTTGAATATATTTTCTACAATCTTATAGCCTAAAGCAAAGGAAATCATAAAAAAAAGTGTGTAATAACGTAATTCATAATTTCCAATCTGAAAGATGGCAGGGTTGACGTCCCATTGTATACTGAGTAGAGTAGACAAATGCATAGATATATTAAATTTCAACCAAAATACAAAACTGTTGTTAGGATTAAGATTCTAATGTGAATTTTAGGAAGTTAATTAATTGAGTATAAAAGAAAAATTAATAGTAAATTCACAGACAATTAATAATCCTACGATAAGACAACCCAGATAATTATTGCACTATGGTAAAGCAGCTATTCTTTTTATTTATAGCAGTAGTCACACCAGTACTACTATGGGCACAAAATTCAGATAGAGAGGCGCGTATCTTTAAAGCTAAAAATACAGTTACATTAGATGGTAACCTAGGGGAAGGCGAATGGACCTTGAGCGAGGGCGCTACGGACTTCTGGCAATACTTCCCAATGGATACGAGTAAAGCAAGATTTGATACGGAGATTTACTTTCAATATAATGAGGATAACCTGTATGTAGGAGTTATTTGTTATTCTGAAGGTCAGGATTATGTTTTAAGTTCTTTAAAACGAGATTATAGAGCTTTTGAAAATGATAATTTAACCCTCATATTTGATACCTACTATGATGCTACCAATGCTTTTGTCTTTGGTATCACTCCTTATGGAGTAAGAAGGGAAGCCTTAATTTCTGGCGGTGGAACTCAACGAGAAGATTTTGTTACATCATGGGATAATAAGTGGTATGGTGAATCACAAATTCATGATGGGTATTGGACTGCGGAGTTGGCCATTCCATTTAAAACACTAAGATATGAGGCTGGTGTTGATACCTGGGGATTCAACTCTTATCGTTTTGATCTTCAAAGTAACGAGCGTTCTACCTGGTGTCAGATTCCGCAGAACCAAATGATCATGAACTTGGGCTTTTCAGGCCAATTACATTGGGAAGGCGTTCCGCCTCCAGGCAAACGAAATATATCCTTGATTCCATACATAACAGGAACCACAACAAGCGTTAACGATGGGGGGGAGGTAACCACAAATAATTTAGGAGGATTTGGTGGAGATGCTAAAGTGGCTCTAGGTAGTGGTTTGAATTTAGATCTAACGATTAATCCTGATTTCTCACAAGTTGAGGTGGATGTGCAGGTGACAGATTTGAATAGATTTGAGATTTTCTTTCCTGAGCGTAGGCAGTTCTTTTTGGAGAATGCCGATTTATTTGGTGGCTTTGGATTTGATGTGTTAAATCCATTCTTTTCTAGGCGAATAGGGATTGCCAAAGATACTATTGACGGAAGTGTATATTCGAATCCAATTCTATTTGGGGCTAGATTGAGTGGAAAGCTCAATGAAGAGACGAGATTAGGTTTATTATCTATGCAAACTGCTGCCAATGAAGAGTTTGGTTTACCCTCCTATAATTATTCCGTAGCCACCCTGCAAAAGAAAGTATTTGACCGCTCTAACTTTGGTATCATCATGGTCAATAAGGAACATTTCGAAGATAATATTGATGCAGACTATTATACTAAATACAATAGAGTTATAGGTGCAGATTTCAACTTGTTTACCGAGGGGAATAGATGGACAGGTAAGGTATATTATCACCATTCGTTATCAGATGAAGATCCTAATGGTGGTGGCCAGCATGGATTAGAACTGGCTTATACCAAAAAGAATTTTCAATTCAATTGGAATCATCAATATGTGGACCAAGACTTTGATGCTGAAGTTGGCTTTATCATAAGAACAAATGCATTTAGAGTCAATCCTAGCGCAATATTCTTTGTTTTCCCTAAAGATTCTAAGCATCTGAATCGAATTGATTTAAGTGTAAGTGCAGAACAGGTTGTAAATGTTTCTGGAAGTATTTTAGATAGAAATTTGAATGGTAAGATTGAGGGAAGATTTTTTAATACGGCTAATTTAGAATTAGAGGGGAACCTGGATTATATTTTACTCACCGGTGATTTTGATCCTACAGGAAAGGATACGATCTCTTTACAAGAGGGGACAACTTATAATAATGCTCAAATAGAGTTGGGATATCGATCTAATAATAATAAAGATTTCAGATATGGAGGTCGTCTCATAACTGGGCAATTTTTTGATGGGAAGCGATATGCTATTCGAGCAAATGCTGGATTACGGATGGGCGCATTGGGTGCTTTATCTGTTGATGCTAGTTATAACTACCTTGAACGTGAGGCTCCGTACACTTCCGCAAGTTTGTTTTTATTGGGACCCAAAGTGGATATCACTTTTACTAAAAACTTATTTTGGACTACCTTTTTCCAATATAATACACAGTCTGACAACTTTAATATCAATTCGAGGCTTCAATGGAGATTCCTACCAGCTTCAGACATGTTCTTAGTCTATACAGATAATTATTATTCAGATTTTTCTGCAAATAAGAATAGAGCGCTAGTATTGAAAGTGAATTATTGGTTGAATATATAAAAAAGTAAGTTGAGGCATCTTGCGATACCTCAACTACACCAATAAAATATACTAACTACGCTCTTTCGCCATTTGCAATGGCTTTATCTTTAGGAAGGACGAGAATAATTTTCTGTCCAGGGTAAGTCGAATCTTGTTTCATTTTATTCCAACTTTTTATCTCCTTAACGGAAATATTCAATTTGTTGGAAAGGCTATGTAAGTCTTCTCCATCATTTAAAAAGACATACATCAGTATTTGTTCTTCTTCTAATTCATCTTTAATATTCATTGCCAGGTGATTCCAATCTGTTTGAATCACATTTTTATCTGACCATTTTATGTAATCCATCAAGCGCATCATATTCACTTTTGGAAGAACTAAATATGCACCATGCCTATTAGATGGGATATACCCCTTCACATAAGCAGGATTCAATTTAATAATGGTAGAATAAGGCACTCCTGCAATTTGAGCTATTTGCTTTAAGCTTACCCGATTAAACACTCTTATAGCTGAGGTAAACTGTAAATCATAATCTAAAATTGCAGGTTCAATACCGTGGAAAAGGTGGAATTCTGCTGTATAAGTTGCAGCGATGAATTTTGGTAAATAGTGTTTGGTCTGACCTGGCAAATGGTTTTGCACGGACCAGAAGTCTCCACAATTTCCAGTGTATCTGATTGCTTTGTTTACCATACCAGGGCCACAGTTATAAGCTGCAAGTACTAAACTCCAATCCTCGTACGTCTCGTAAAGGGATTTGAGGTATTTTACTGCGGCTTCAGTGGATTTGTATGGATCCATTCTTTCATCAATCTCATCATTAACGATCAAGCCATTTGCTCGCGCTGTTGATGGTATCAATTGCCATAAACCTTTAGCTCCAGCTTCTGAATGTTCTGTTGGATACATTCTTGACTCTACTATTGGCAAGTACTTAAGTACTTCTGGCATGTTGTTCTCTCTAAGGTAATGTTCGAATACCGGAAGGTACATCGAAGATCTTTTGAGAATATGGGCAGATTGTTTTTGGCCGTAAACTAGATAATCCTTTAAATGCTTTTCAACCCTAAAGTTGTATTGAATAGCAAAAGGTAAATCCATTCCTTCTAATCTATCCTTGATCTCCTCCATTTCAAAGTTGACCGTAGTTAGATTTTTTTCATTGGTTTTGCTGAAGCAAAGATTTGTAGCCAGTATCAATCCTATTGTTAAATAGAACTTCATATAGTTTTTTTTTGGTTATCAATTTTTTGAACAATTGCAATTGAAAAACAGTGCTTTAAGATCAAAATATTGACTCCCTCATGGATAATGTTCATGTAACGTTGAGGCAAATTTAATGCCCAAAAATTACTCTATCAAGTTGGGATATTTTCTATGTGTAGGGTAACGAAATAATTGGTTTGTAAATTGGGTTTAATGAATAAATATGTTTTGTTTAAATTTAATATGCATGTATAAAGTTTTGTGTTGCAGGGGATTTAACAGGTTGTTAAATTTTTGTTAATCTGATTTTCAAAATGTCTTTTTGCCGATTTTTAGTCACTTTTCTTCGTTCATTGGAAGACAAAAAGCTGTTTATGGTAATATTTGGTACATAATATAAACACCAATTACCTGGTTGAGAGTTCATTTTTGGTTGATTATCAATTGTTTAATTTTTTTGTGAAATCAGATCTATTTATATGAACATCTTTCAATCCATTCGAGAGATTCCCTGATTAAGCAATCAATGTTTATCTTTGTTTCAATCCAATAGGGTAATATGCGTTCAATAGTTTCAAACTTTTTCTTTAATAAAGCTGGTGCAGGTAATATCTATTTTACCTTACTTTCTGTCGCTTGCTTATTAGCTTGTATGGCAGGTCTAATTTTGAATGAGTTTATTCTATTTGCCTTTCCAGCAGTATGTATAATATTATTTCTTGGGATTGTAGATTTTAAGAAATTGTTCTTTTTACTCTTCTTTATTATTCCATTTACAACAGAAGTGAGTTTACCTGGAGGAATCCAATTGGATTTGCCGGGAGAGCCCTTGACCATAAGCTTGATGTTGATTTATGGATTGTACCTGCTACGCAATGGGGCACAAATTTCCAAAGATTTCTTTGTCCATCCTATATCTAAAGTCATGTTAGTGCATATACTATGGATAGTAGTAACCTTTGTTATATCTGCCGATCTAATGATTTCACTCAAATTTTTCTTGGCAAAAATCTGGTATGTTGTAACATTTTATCTTTTGGCCGGGCATGTATTAAAAGATGAACGCTCCATTAAAATTTTCTTTTGGGGTATACTTATATCTATCCTAATAACCATTGTAGTCATTACTATTAGGCATGCGGCTGTAGGGTTTAGTTTTGATAAAATTAATAAGGTTGTAGGACCATTTTACAGAAATAAGGTAGCCTATGCTTCCATACTATCTGTATTCTTGCCAATGGTAGTATTTATGCGGGCACATTATAAAGCCTGGTCCTGGAAACGGATGTTGTGTTCTTTAGCTATTCTAGCTTTCTTGATGGGCATTTACTTAACCTATACGCGTGCAGCGTATTTGTGTGTTGCCATAGCCTTTGGAGCTTATTTTATCATTAGACTTCAGTTGACCAAGCTAACCTTGTCTCTGAGTGGTATAGTCGCTTTATTAGCCATTGTAATCCTTGCGGGAGGTAATACTTATCTCGATTTTGCACCAGAATACAAAAAGACTGTTGCACATAAGGATTTTGATTCATTGATTTCTGCAACTGCTAAAGGTCAGGATGTATCAACCATGGAGCGTGTTTATCGATGGGTGGCTGCTTTTCAAATGATCGGTGAAAAACCTGTTATGGGTTTTGGTCCGGGGACTTTTTATTCAGAATATAAAAATCATACCGTTAGTTCTTTTTCAACCTATGTATCAGATAACCCTGAAAAATCTGGGGTACATTGTTATTACATTATGACCACTGTGGAACAAGGAATAATAGGTTTGGTGATTTTTTTGGCCCTATGCTTTTACGCTATGCTTAAAGGGGAGGATGTTTATCACCGTTCTACCTTAAGTGCTTTTGATAAAAAAATGGTGATGGCTGCGACGCTAGGTTTCATATGTATTGCTGCGATAAATATTGTGAATGACATGGTCGAAACCGATAAGGTTGGAAGTTTCTTTTTTGTCTATTTAGCCTTAATCGTGAACTACGATTTAAAAACAAAGCAGCTTTCATCACAAGGGAAGCAACACTAAGTTTTCTGAATCTAAAAAAGTGGTATCCTCTTGAAGGGTGGTGCGCTCTACTTGACCTGCTGAGGTAATCCTATTTAAACTATATATAGATTCTATTTCCTTCAAAAAAGCATTCAAGCCTTTTTGTGGTTTTGATTTGATGTATTCAAAAATTATTATTGGCTTGTTATCTAGATTTTCAAGTTGTAGCCCTTGAAAAACTTTGACCTCAGCACCTTCTACATCTATTTTTATTACGTTTGGAGTGCATTGATATTTATTCAATATCGACTTTAAGGTACACACCTCAATTTGGTGCTGAGTTACTTGAACATCTTGATACCAAGCTTCTCCTTCATAGATGGATGCTTCCGTAGTATTGTATTCCGAAAATTGAAGTGGATATTCAAAAAAAGTGATCTTCCCATTATTAGCACCCGCAGCTCTATTAATAGCTATAATTTGGTCTTTATAGCTAGTATTTTTTTGAAGCATACTAAAAACAGTTGGGCTAGCTTCCATACTGAGTACTCGACCACTTGGTTCTGTTAAGTGGCTGGCCAATAAAGTGAAATACCCAAAATGTGCGCCCACATCTACGACTTGCATTCCTGGTTTTAGGTGATTAATCATGAATTGGGCTAAACGAAGCTCGGATGGATGAGTCTTTGCACCTAAAAGAAAAAGATCACTACCTGCGGGTAAATCGATAAGCATATCAGCTCCAAAGAATAATGCTGTTGATTTGATTTGTCCTTGCTTAGAGGAAGGGTAAATCAGTCTTTTATGCCACTGAAATTGAAGGTAGGAACTAGGTCGGAATAGAAACCGTCTCCAAAAAGCACCTTCGGCTAGCTCTTGCGCTTTTTTTAATGCTATCAATAGTTTTTTTTCCTCCATGAGGCAAAATTACGAATTGTATTCAGATTACCGCTTGAGTTTGATTTTTTTCATACGAGCAGGAATGAAGCCCGTGCGCTCAGAAGCGATTAATGCATGTTGGTCATCGATCCAGTCTACTGATTCAAATTGAGTTATGATAGGCAAAAATCCAATCCGGTATGCTTTACTTTTTCCCGAAAAAATGGCTCCATCCTCAAAATCATAAAAATGATATAGTCGAGTCTTTGACCGAGGGAAAAAACCCAATAGGAGTTTGAAATCATAACTGATAAGAAGACATTCATCTCCACTTGTATTAAAGGCTGCACCTGTGACTACCAGTTCGGGAAAATGGAAACTATCTCGCAATTCAATGGACTGAGGTTTTTCTAAGTTCAGCTGATAGTGCTTACTGTAGTAATTGCCAGCTTGCATTTTATTTTTGGAAAAAAAATGTAGCGTTCCATGGCTATAGGCTAATGATTCTAAATCATAATTCATCCAAGGTCTGCTTGGTTTGATTACTTTTTGGTCAGGGAGTACAATCCTAAAAGAGTCTATTTGACCCGACGCATGAATTTGATAAATCTTTAAATCCGTTCTGCAATTACAGTTATTACCCAAATCGGCAATGAATATATTGCTTCCATCAGTTGCTAATGCCTCCCAATCTTTGTTTTGAATCTGATTCAATAAGACTTGATTATAAACTTGACCCGCAGCATTTAAATAATACAAAATAGGCTGATCCCCACTATCATTAATAGCTAGGATGCTGTCTTTATTGAGAAAACAAAGGCCAGATATCTCATTTACGGTATTCGGTAAAAACTGTCTTTTTTTGAAAGGTTTTTGACCCGATACAGCACAAGCTATTAAGAGTAGTAAAAGTGTGATAGGAGTTTTCATGCAGGATGGTTTGCAGCAATTTTTATTTGTGCTAGGTGGTGCTCACCGTGCCAATGAAGTTTCGTAAATAAAGCCTCACAGCTAATGTTTTGATCCGATGCTGGATTATAGAACATCCTGTTTCTTTCCGAAGCATTAAGCGTACTGAATAAATATGCTGCTCTTCTTTGAACCCCTTGTAGAATCAAAATGGAGTATTTGGGATCTAAATCCTGAACATCTGCTTGTTTAGTCCAGGTATTTTCAGGGAAAGGAACCACAGTAGGATGATCGTCTGATAAGGCTAATTTAAGTCTAAAGAGCATAGTCAAATGGGCATCGGCTATGTGATGTATGATCTCTTGTATAGTCCAGGATTCGGGTCTATAAAAATTAGTGTATTGCTCCTTAGATAGATCTTTGAACAATTTATCTAAGCGATCCCCCAAACTCTGGACCTCTTGAATAGCTAATAAACGCGTTTCATCAGTCCAAATCTGATTTATATTTAGTTTACCAATAGGATAGGTTCTCTCTTCTAGAGTGAGCATAATTATTTCTTTTTAAAGCGTTGTATCAATTGATCTGAAGCCGAAAATGGTGAGATTTGATTACGGGCAACCTGTTCTTTTAATTTGGGATAAAGGCTAGCTATCTCTGGATGCTCCAGGAAAGTCTTTAGGACTTGTTGCTGAAGACTTTCCTCTAACCAATAACTAGCCTGTTCAGCTCTCTTTTTATGAAAAGAATCATTTTCTTTAACCTGTTCTATGTAGGCCTGAATTTGGGATTCAAATGCCTGAATGCCTATTCCTTGTATACCTGAAACAGTCATAACTTGGACCGTCCAACCATTAGATTTGGGTGGTAGCAAGTGTAAGGCATTGGCGTAGTCTCGTTTAGTAGCTTTTGCCATTTTAATTCTATCCTCGTCAGCTTTATTGACTAAAACAATATCAGCCATTTCCATAATGCCTCTTTTGATCCCTTGAAGTTCATCTCCTCCACCAGGAAGAAGGAGTAAGCAGAAAATATCCACCATAGAGTGTACTGCAATCTCTGATTGTCCAACTCCAACTGTTTCAATGAGGATACGTCTATATCCGGCTGCTTCGCACAACATGATGGTTTCTCTTGTCTTACGAGCAACGCCTCCGAGTGAATCTCCAGCTGGAGAAGGCCGAATAAATGCCATGGGATGCCCAGCAAGTTTTTCCATTCTGGTTTTATCACCGAGAATAGACCCTTTACTGATTTGGCTACTTGGATCTATGGTCAATACCGCAATTTTTTCACCAGCTTCAATTAAATGAGATCCGTAGGCTTCGATGAAAGTAGATTTACCCACTCCGGGTGTTCCGGTAATTCCTATTCGAATGGAATTTCCTGTAAGTGGCATGCAGCGTTCTAAAAGCTGTCTGGATAATTCCTGGTGGTTGGCATGGGTACTTTCTATCAAGGTGATGGCTTTGGATAGTTGTACTACATCCCCTTTTTGGATACCAGCCCATAGACTATCTATATCAAAGTGGACCTTCCTTTGAAGTTTATTCAGATTTGGATTG
>CAXQNQ010000068.1:0-5310 GCA_964225135.1 Mesoflavibacter profundi | reverse complement strand
TTCATTTACACACTTAGAAGATTGTTCCCGCAATCTTCTTTTTTTGTTAAAAGTGCCCCCTTATCGGGGGCATAAAACTATTAACAAATTATAATCCCATGAACATCATTTCAATTTGTGTCCCCAGTTAAGGAGAGGTAAGCACAACCAATCTCTGCACAGACTCTTTTGTCTTTCCTTTCGCTTACAATACAAATATGCATTCCATTAAAGCCCAAAAAAAGAACAAAAAAAAATTATTGTGAAAAAAATAAAACTCAATTAAAAGCCAAAACACTAATAAAACAATAGTTTTTAAAGTAAAATTTGTGAAAAAATAAATTTCAATACGTCAATTTTTTTTAAAATCCACCAATCCCGTAAGCCTATATAAAAGTTTAAAAAGCCTATGAACTGTCACCTATTGTACAACTTCGCAAAAGCTAATTGACTGAAAACTAGATTATATTTTCTTTTTAGTTTGATTTAAATTTAAACCTCATTCACTTTGTAGCTAACTATATGTTTTCAAAAAGTACCATTCAAAAAATTGCCCATGTTATTGTTCCTTTAGCATTAAAAGGAACCCTTAGCTATAAAGTAGAGGAAAAAGACCTACCGCACTTAGCGGTTGGTATGCGCGTAGAAGTTCCTTTAGGAAAAAGAAAGATTACCACTGGTATTATCCATTCTTTCCAGGATCAAGCGTCCAATATCCCTTATAAATCCATTCTTCAGTTTTTGGACGAGGCACCTGTAGTAGATGAAGTGCATATAAGGTTCTGGGAGTGGCTGTCTAATTATTATGTTTGTGAAATAGGTCAAGTCATGCATGCCGCCTTACCAGCACACCTTAAAATAGACTCAGAAACTATTTTGAGCCTTTCCCCATTTTACCAAGAAGATTTGCCTGGTCTAAATACGAATGAATTTTTAATAACAGAAGTACTACTTAATCAAAAAAGCCTTAGCGTAAAAGAACTTCAATCCATTTTAAACATAAATAGTATTGCCCACATCATAAAGTCCCTGATTCAAAAAAGGTTGATTTACGTAAAAGCACATGCACTAGATAAATATAAAGCCAAGACAGAGACCTATATATACTGGAATGAAGCCTATCAAGGGGATAGCCTTGCTCAGGAAATGGCATTTGAGCTTTGTAGTCGTTCAGAGCGACAACAAAAGGCATTATTATATTTTATTGAACATGCGGATCAAGAACATAAACTACCCAGACGATCTATTAGTACCCTGCCTGGATTAGACAGTTCGGTTGTTCAAGCATTAGTAAAGAAAGAAATATGGATACTCAAAGATCTGTCTATTTCAAGATTGAATAATGAAGCCATTTATATTGAAAAAGCAAAAGAACTGAGTGCTATCCAGCAACAAGCGCTGACAGCTATTCAGAAACAATTTGAGACGCAAAACACCTGTTTGCTTCACGGGGTTACAGGCTCAGGTAAAACGCAAATATATATTGAGTTACTTCGAGAAAAGCTATCTAAATCTGAACAATCCCTTTATTTACTTCCAGAGATCGCCCTAACTACCCAACTCGTACAGCGGCTTAAACGGGTATTTGGAGATCAGGTTTATGTATATCATTCTCGATTGAATAATCAAGAACGCGTAGAACTCTTTAGACAAGCTAGAACTGGTAAAGGCATATTCATTGGTCCTAGATCAGCTATATTTTTACCTTTCACAAAGCTAAGACTAATCCTTATCGACGAGTCCCATGATGGATCTTTCAAACAACAAGATCCTGCTCCACGATACCATGGCAGAGATGCAGCTTTATATCTAGCCCACTTGGTTGGAGCAAAAACCCTTTTAGGTACTGCAACACCATCAATTGAATCCTTTGAACACGCCATAAACGGTAAATATGGGTTAGTTACACTTTCAGAGCGATACGGCGACATTGAATTACCTGAAATACAACTAATCGACCTTAAAAAAGCTTATCAGCAAAACAGAGTCAAGCACAACTTCAGTAGGCAGATGATTCAATCGATTCAAGATTGCTTGGATAGAAATAAACAAGTCATTGTATTTCAAAATAGACGTGGATATGCCCCACGTATGCAATGTACATCTTGTGGTCATACTCAACATTGTACCAATTGTGATATTAGTCTGACCTATCACAAATACAAAAATCAAATGATTTGCCATTATTGTGGCTACGCAGAGCACCCCCTTAACCATTGTCCCAACGGCCAAAAACACAAACTTCAACTGCAAGGATTTGGTACAGAAAAACTTGAAGAAGATTTACAATTACTTTTTCCAAGTGCTCGGATAAGTCGTATGGACCTAGAAAGTGCTCGCAGTAAATCTGCCCATAAGCGAATTATAAAGTCTATGGAAAACCAGGACATTGACATTTTAGTAGGTACCCAAATGATTTCCAAGGGACTGGACTTTGATGCGATTGAATTAGTTTGCGTAGTCAATGCTGATCCAATGATTCAATTTCCTGATTTCAGATCTGCAGAACGAGCATATCAGTTACTTACTCAAGTAGCAGGAAGAGCAGGGCGGAAAAATAAAAAAGGCAAAGTCCTTATTCAAACCTTTTCACCTGATCATCCAGTATTAAATGATGTGATAAAAGCAGATTACATCAGTATGTTCAATCGAGAATCAGCAGAACGAAATCTATTTAAATACCCGCCAGCTAGCCGTTTGATCAAGATTCAATTAAAACATAAGAAAAACGAAGTGTTACAACGTGCAAGCAAACATTTACAACAAGCTTTAATCACCAATCTCAAATCTGGCGTATTGGGACCATCCACTCCGGCAATTAGCCGAATCAACAATTATTACATCCAGGAATTCTTGATTAAAAGAAACGCTAGTAACAAACAACTCCAGCAAGAGAAAACCTTCCTATATGAAACCAGTCATTGGCTGAAATCCATCCAAGGTATGTCAGCTCTAAGAGTAATTATAGATGTAGATGTCTATTGACCAAGATGCAAGTCTACATTTTTCATCATCTGAAAATAAGCCGACTTCAAAGCTTCATCATGAAATTCAGGATAGGTAGCAGAAGCAGAGAAGGTGATTTTTTCATCTCCAAAAATAACCACCCAGACGATGAAATGGTCTCCGCTTTCTTGGAGTTCGCGAAATTTAGAAACAAATCCTTTTCTACCATGCAAAGTTAATTCCTCTTGTCCTATAAGTTCACGGTCAGTAGTGATCACATACTTCTCTTGAAAAGTAGGTATCATTTGGGCAAAGCCAATTGGTGTTATCCGGTAAGCCACTTTTGAAGTCCACTTTTTAGAGATCAATACTTTAGGGTCTGAAGTAGGTAAAAAACTATCATCTGGCAAATCAAAGCTCAATGTTGAATGCTTTACAACATTTAATAAATCTTCAAAACTAGTATTTGAATATAAGATGGAGTCTTGCTCTTGTGCCTTAAGCTTGTTATGCCATGAACCCGTCCAAACCAATAAAACAACAAAAATTATCCGTGTATTCATGTGCAGATGCTCAAATTAAAGATTAAGGTATTATCCTCTAAACGAAAGTTACCCTTTAAGAATTGCTTTAATAATTGAGGTTTCATATCAAAAGAATTACGATGCCTCCTAAAGCTGAGGTGATCTCCTCTCAATTTATATCCCCGGTATACTAACTTAGCCTTAATTATAGATTCTTTTGACGATTGGCTATAGTAATATTGATCTGTAGCTGTACGATACATAAATGTAGAATCCGTAACTTGTAAATATTCTAGCCCTTCAGTTACCCAAAATCTCCGCTCAGTAGTTCCTTGATCTGCTCGATCCCCATAATAGGAAGCTATTTTCATGATTTCTACTGGAAAATTATGTTTCAGCAAACAATAGTTTACCTCTCCTACACCATTCTTATTCAAATCTAACTTTATTTTCCTACCCCGATCAGTCCATAAAACAAGCGTCCCCCCTTTCAAGGGTTTCTGACCACAAGAAGTAACCTGTAAGGTTAGAGAACAATCAGCACTTATTGGCATAGGTTGATCTAATGTCACCTCATATGTCTCTCTTTCAACAAGGAAAGCAGATGAAATTAAACTAAGGCCAATAATTACCGAATAAAGGAGATATCTCAATGCTGATGAAAAATTTTACGCAAGATACTAAGAATTGGAAGAACCGATGATCTTACTTATTCCATAATGGGTACGAACTAAAATTATGGCAATACTTTTGCTAAATACTCGCCAGTATGGGAACGAGAACACTTAACTAAATCCTCTGGTGTACCTTCAAATATCAATTCACCCCCAGCTTTTCCTCCATCTGGTCCTAAATCCACTACCCAGTCAGCAGACTTAATTACTTCCATATTATGCTCAATAACAACAACCGTATGGCCTCTATCAACAAGCGCATTAAGTGCGTCTAAAAGCTTTTGAATATCATGAAAATGCAAACCAGTTGTTGGCTCGTCAAAAATAAACAAGATGCGATCTTTAGGATTTTCCTTTACTAAAAAAGAGGCTAATTTAACGCGTTGAGCCTCACCTCCAGATAAGGTGCTACTCGATTGTCCTAAACGAATATATCCCAATCCAACATCCTGTAAAGGCTTTAATTTTTGAATAACTTCTCTGTTGCCTTCAAAGAACTCTAAAGCTTCATCAATACTTAAGTTTAGAATTTCACTGATGTTCTTTCCTTTATATTGAACATCGAGTACCTCTTTTTGGAATCGTTGGCCCTTACAAGCTTCACATTCTAATCTTATATCTGCTAAAAACTGCATCTCAACTACCTGCTCCCCTTCGCCACTGCAAGTTTCGCATCTACCTCCATCTACATTGAACGAAAAATGTTTCGGCTTGAACCCTCTAAGCTTGGCCAGCTGTTGAGATGCCATCAAACTTCTAATAGCATCATATGCTTTTACATAAGTTACTGGATTGGAACGAGAGGATTTACCAATAGGATTCTGATTAACCATTTCAACCTGAGTGATATACCTTATATCACCATCCAACCGATCGAAGCGACCTATCCCTTTAGTGTAAGGCTCACCTAAATGCTGAAGTATGGCAGGATAAAGAATTTGCTTGATTAAGGTAGTTTTACCCGAGCCCGAAACACCTGTTACTACATTGAATACATTCAATGGTATGGTTACATCAATATTTTTAAGGTTATTCTGCTTGGCTCCAATAATTTGTATGGCTTTGTTGCCAGTGCGCCTCATTTTGGGCACTGGAATAGACCTTTTACCAGTCAAGTATTGAGTTGTCAGACTCTCAGAAGCGTCGGTATAAATATCATTGTAGTCTCCAGCAAAAACAATAGAACC
>CAXQNQ010000067.1:0-6485 GCA_964225135.1 Mesoflavibacter profundi | reverse complement strand
TCTGACTGTATTTGAACCCAAAAGGCCATCGGCTCCTGTGATAAAAATCTTTTCCAATAGTCTATGTTTTACTTGATGCACTCAAGCATACTCAAATAATTGTGATTATTCGCTACAATTATAAAAGTTTTATCTCCAATTCTTAAGTTTTCAACTGTTTTTGAATTGGCATTTAAGAATAAGCCAGTATCATCTATTGGCTTGAAATCACCTTTTCCGTTTCCTCTAAGCAAATAACCTTTATTGGAATCATAGCGAATGGTCTCTACTTCTGCATTGTAGATGGCACCTACTCCTAAAATATCTAGGTAACCATCTTGATCGAAATCCTTGACCAAGAAGTCTAAACTAGGGCCAAATTGAGCTTGAGCGGGAAGTGCTTCTACTTTAAAGGTTCCATCCGCGTTATTCAATAGCATCACAGATTCGAAGGTGTTACAAGTCAGATGAATGCCATTATCTAATCTATCTTGACCATAAATGCTAGATAAGTCTGCATGTGCAAAATCAGTATAGGTTTGAAAATCAGCGGCAATTTGAGGTACCTGCTGGGAGGAACATTCACGTCCTCTTACAGGAAGCATGGTACCATTATTATCTTTTGAAAGGACGATATCAAAACTGCCATTATCATCAAAATCATTACAGTAGACATGGAATGAATTATTCCCTTTTGGATTGAATTTATTATTGGTGCCTAAGTTACCTACCAAAAGGTCCTTATGACCATCCTCATTGAGATCTACGGCTTCGATTTTATACCACCATCCAGTCAGTTCTGCAAATTCAGGCAGTATTTTTTTATTGAATTGACCATTTTGGTTTTCAAATAAGGTAATAGGCATCCACTCGCCAATCGCAAAGAAATCTTGATCTCCATCTTGGTCATAGTCCATAGCTTTAAGATCATATATCATACCTACTGATGCAAAATCAGGTGCAATTTCTGCAGTAACATCTGAAAAAGTACCTGCATTATTTTCAAGGATATAGGAAGTAGGGGAGAAAGGATATTTTCCTCCTATGACATTCGATCCAATCAATAAGTCTAGGTCGCCATCTTGATCATAGTCAATAGCCTCTAATGCTTTGGTATTGGTTTTAATGGCTGGGAAGTTTTGGGCTTTTGTGAATGTCCCAGCTCCATCATTTAAGTATAATCTATCTAGTTGAAGTTCTGAACCTTCCTTGAATTCATAGGATCCAGAGCCAATTAGAATGTCCAAGTCATTATCCTGGTCTGCATCAAAAAGGAGAATTTCTTGGTCTTCATATGCTTTGTCGTATTCTAAGAGATCTAAGTTAGTAGATTCAAAGGCACCATTTGCACCTTGAATGAAAATCATAGCAGGTTTGTTATGACTTCCTCCGAAAATAATATCTTCTTTCCCATCACTATTTAGATCGGCTACTGCTGAACATGGGCCTAATGTTGATTTTTTCTGTGGAAGTAATAACTGATCCATGTAATCATCATAGTCATTTTCTAAGTGTACATAATTGATCCCCAATTCAAAGCTATTCGAGGATTTAAATAACGCCTTGACCTGATTTTCCTTTGAAGCTATTGCCTGACTTGCGTCTTGTTCATTGACTTGAAGAATCTGGTTGGCATTTACTTTTTTCAAGACAGTATTTTTACCATTTGGCCAAGTAATTTTAACTTCATCAACAGTTTTTTGGGAACCTAAACCAAAATGAATCCTGGGATCAACGGAGGAAAGATATCCACGGGTGGTATACAATTCTTTTTGTTGCGTTTGGCCATCATAGGAAATTTCTACTTTGGCTCCAATAGCCATGGTATTAGGCGCATTTCCTTTAAGATCAATGGTTAGGTAATTGCCAGTACTCTTATTTTTAAGAATCATAGCTTTATCCGCTGTATTGTTAAGAATTAGATCTAATGCTCCATCATTATTTAAATCTGCATATGCCGCTCCAGAAGTAAAGGTTGGAATTGCGATACCATATTTACTCGCTGAATTTTTAAAATGTAGCTCTCCTTGGTTGATATATAGGGGTTTGATTAGTTTTTGGGATGGCATGGAGTTGATCAATTCTTGTAAATCATAAACTACTCCATTGGCTTGATCTTTTGCCATCTTAATATTAAAATCCCTGTTGCCCACATCTTTATAAATTCCGTTGGTTACATACAAATCATTTAAACCGTCATTGTTATAGTCTCCAATGAGAGGCGCCCAAGACCAATCTGATTTAGAGATTCCTGAAAATTGCCCTATATCTGTATAAGACCCATTTTTCATGTTAAGGTGTAAGGCATTAGTCATGTATTGATGATGAAATCCATTTTTGACCATCTCCAAAAAATCTGAAGTACTCATTGAAGCCATGTTTTCTTTTCCACGAATGTGGTCATCAGCCATCATATCAAGTACAATCAAATCATTATAGCCGTCATTATTCATATCTCCAATATCGGAGCCCATGGAGTAGAAAGAAATGTGTGAGAAGGCATTCAATATTTCATCCTTAAAGGTCCCATCTTTTTGATTGATGTACAAAATATCTGGCTCAAGGTAATCATTGGCTACATAGATGTCTGGCCAATTATCATTATTGAAATCACCTATGGAACAAGAGAGTCCCCATGCTTTATTATAAGTCCCAGCTTTTTGAGTTACATCTACAAAAGTATAGCCTGTATTTTCATATAAATGATCTGAGGTTAATGCTTCAATATTGCGCATTATTTCAGAATTGATCTTTCCATTATTCTGAAAATCTATTCTATGGTTGAGTTGATACATATCGAGGTCACCATCCTTATCATAATCAAAGAAATAGGATTGGGTACTATAACCTATATGTGCAAGCCCCCATGCTGCTGAACTTTCTTTAAAGGTGTTATTTTTTTGGTTGATATATAGTTGGTTATATCTATACTCTGGATAACCCACCGCTGCTGATCTTGAAATATAAATATCTGTCCATCCATCATTATTAATGTCCACCACAGAAACTCCGGTACACCATCCAGTAGGGTCATCTAAACCTGCACTTTGAGTAATATCCTGAAATGAAAAATTTCCTTGATTTAAGTACAATTTATTTGAACCTAAATTGGATAGAAATAGGATATCCTGAAGTCCATCATTATTGATGTCCAAAACAGCTGTACCAACCCCAGAGTACAAATAAGGATAATTGATGAAATTGAATTCAGGTGTTTCAGTGAAAAAGTTTTGGAATTCAATATGCGTAATAGAGTCGGGAACCAATTCAAATCCTGAGATAGATTTTACAGGGCTTTCTTTTTGGTCACAACTCATTAATAGCGTCATAATCATTAAAAAGCTACCGTATTTAAGGATATTTTGGATTTTCATCTTGTAAATAGTTTATTTTTTGTTGAACCACAAGTCTTTTTCATTTGCTTGACCTCCTACATAGTCTAGGAAGATTTCTTCTCCAGCTGAGATATCTTTTATTGCTTCGATAAACATTAATGCATCTACAGCGTCAATTTTGACTTCTGCATTAGGTGCATGGCTATGGTTATATAATGAGCCAAACCCCAAGGCAATACAAGCGGGGAAGGCTTTGTCTTCCATTAAAAAGTAATAATTATATAAGTTAGTCTGGTCAATAGATTTTAAATCATCCTTAGGTATTTTTATAAGGGGACAGATTTCAATTAATGCACCTTGTTCAATATCATTGACACAGAACATACCTCTCCCTGCAATTTTACTTTCAGCGAAGAAAAGACCAGGATGGCTTTGCATAACTATGTAATGTTTTTTTTAAAAATACCTTTCAAATCTAATAAGAATGTAGCTTTCCTCATCTTAAAATTCAAAAAGTTATATTTATTTTTTTTAGTCAACTAATGAAAAATATTTTTGTTAACTTAATAATAATTTTAGATTTGCCTAAAAATTAGATTTAAGTTAGATGAAATACCCCCATTTATTGTTCTGCCTATTGTTTGCTTTTGGTCTTGACGGTCAATCACAAACTCCTTTAACTTTTCAAGTTTTAAGTAATGGAGAATCTCTCCCTTTTGCCTTATTTCAATCAGATTCTTTGGAATATATAGGACAAACTGATAGAAATGGTTGGCTTGAAATACCAATTAGCAGGGAGTTTGAGTCTATCGACATTAAGATTAATTACTTAGGTTTCTATGCTGTAGATACCCTTGTAAGGTATGCTAGAGGGATGGAATCAATAGCACTTGAAATGCGTCCATTATCCATTTTAATGACAGAATATGTTGTGTCAGGGACTCGAACCAATAAGCGAAGACTGGAGTCACCCGTAGCTATTCAAGTGCTATCCGGTAAAACATTGGGAAAGGTAAATGCATCCAATTTGGCGGAAGGTATGTGTTTTCAGCCGGGCTTACGCGTTGAAAGTAATTGTCAAACATGTAACTATACCCAATTAAGAATAAATGGTTTAGGCGGTTCCTATTCTCAAATTTTGATTGATTCTCGACCTGTTTTTTCCTCTATTATGTCCCTGTATAGTTTAGAACAAATTCCTTCTAATCAGATAGAACGAATTGAAGTAGTACGAGGTGGTGGATCCATTTTGTATGGTGCAAATGCCATAGCTGGTACAGTGAACGTAATTACTAAAGAACCTCAATCCAACAGCTGGAGTATTGCTGAACAAGTAGGATTAATTGGTGGTCAAAGTTTTAATCATCAACTAAATTTAAATGGGACTATTCTATCCACGAATGGCAAACAGGGCTTTTCGGTGTATGCCCATGATAAGTATAGAGCGGCTTATGATCACAATGGTGATGGCTTCTCGGAATTACCTTTGTTGCAGCAAACCTCCTTTGGTGCTAAGTGGTTTTTAAAGCTAGCCCCCCAACATAAATTAGAAGCTAATATTTGGAAAATAGATGCATACCGAAGGGGAGGAGATCAAATGGATTTACCTGCCGATCAAGCCGAGCAATCAGAAGAAAGAGACCATCAAATATTGGCTGGTGGCTTAAATTATGTATATCAATCAAAGGATAAAAGAACAAGTGGCAGTTCTTATTTTAGTTTCCAGCGTACCAATCGAAAACACTACACAGGTATTGCACAATCCAATGGATGGGGAAATACCTCTAGTTATACCCTTGTCGGTGGGGCTCAATATAATCGTATTTGGCGAAATAAATTGGGCGAACAGATTATGACTATTGGTGTGGAACATCAACAGGACTATACCTTCGATGCTATTCCTGCCTATAATTATTTGATCGATCAGTTAGTCGATTTGACAGGAGTCTTTATACAGTCAGATTGGACTATTAATTCTAAATGGTCCTTGTTATTTGGGGCTCGTCAGAACTGGCATACCAATCTCTCCTCTTCTATACTAACTCCTAGACTAAATTTGCTTTACAAGGCCAATGACAAACACCAGCTAAGGCTTTCTTATGCGCAAGGCTTTAAACCAGTACAAGCTTTTGAAGCAGACATGCATATTGCTTTTTCAGGCGGTGGTATTTCAAGGATTGAAGTAGATAATGACTTAATTCCAGAGACTTCAGACAGTTATACAGCCTCTTGGGATTTTAATCAAGCAAATAGTAAATATATTTATGGTTTTACCTGCGCTGGATTTTATACCAGATTACATCATGCGTTTACATTACAAGAAATCGGCGCTGACATATTAGGTAATCAAGTATTGTTGAGAAGTAATGGAAGTGATGCTATAGTACGCGGCATAAGTTTGGATGCTCGCTTGAATGTCAAAGATTGGTTTCAAGTGGAGAGTGGGATGACGATACAGGACGCATTTTTTGAGGATGCTGTTTCTTGGTCATCTGAGTTGCCGGGAGAAAAAACATTTCTTAGAACCCCAGCACAGTATGGATATTTTAATCTGGGTATCAGGCCAGATCAAGATTTAAATGCAACCATTGCTTGGGTTTATACAGGTCCCATGTTAGTTGCTCATTTTGGTGGTTCACCTGAGCAAATGCAAGACGAATTAATCCAATCTCCTTCCTTTAATGATATCAATATTCAATTGGAATATCTAATGAAACTGCCATCTCGTTCTACTAACATAACTTGGAGGTTAGGAATAAACAATTTGCTAAATGCTTATCAGAACGATTTTGATACAGGTCCCTTTAGAGATAGTAATTATATCTATGGACCTTTATCCCCACGCAGTTATACCTTCGGATTGATTCTGAGTTTGTCAGACTAAGCTTTAACAGCTACTTTTTTCTTGGAAATTAGCTCTGCTATACCGTTCCATAAATTAATACGTGTTTGCATGGCTTGGACCGCTACTTCTGTGGCTTCTGCCCACTTATTGGCATCATTACCACAGAGTTCTTCCACCATTTGAAGCGATAGTGGTCCATGCTCGTCTCCATCCATTTCTATATGTCGCTCTAGATAATAGATCAGTTTGTCGCATTGTAATTGTTCTTCAGAACTCAAATGTTTTACAATGCCTATAAACATGTCTGGTATTAAATCCTCTCGTCC
>CAXQNQ010000066.1:0-2921 GCA_964225135.1 Mesoflavibacter profundi | reverse complement strand
ATACGAGTAAAAAACTATTGATTATTCTCATCATAAAAATTTTTCTAATTGAAAATAGTAAAAGCAATATTGATTTCGTCTAAACCTGTTTAAAATTCTATGATTTATTCAAAATCCTCATCAATGGCCATGCAGGCTCCAGTTAGTTCACTTCTAGCATGTAAATCACCAACTTTTGTAGCTATTTCTATACCTTTTTTATAGGTATTGATAGCTTGTTCTAATTGGCTCTGTGCTTCGTAAAGTTTACCTAAATGATAATAAACGCCAACATAATCCTCATCTGTTTGAATGAGTAATTGATAATAATGTAGCGCTTTATTCCAGTCCTTTTGGGATTGGTGCTCTTTGCCTAAAGCGAATAACACAAAGGTGTCCTCTGGACTTTCTTGATGCATATCTAATAACATCTGGATTCTATCAGTCATTATTGCGCTTGTTTAATACTTAATTGGATACGTTTTCTGTTCAAGTCAACATCCGTAACTTTTACCTGGACTTTTTGCTGTAATTTCACTACATCACTTGGGTTTTCAATGAATTTGTCAGCCAACTCTGAAATATGTACTAAACCATCTTGCTTGACTCCAACATCTACGAATGCTCCGAATTTAGTGATATTAGTAACTATACCAGGCAAAATCATACCAATGTTTAGATCCTCCATGGTATGGATTCCTTTCGTAAATTCGAATGGTTGGGCTTCTCCACGGGGATCTAAGCCAGGTTTTTCTAGTTCCTTTAAGATGTCTTTTAAAGTTGGTAATCCTACTTCCTCCGTACAATATCTAGCTAAATCGATTTGCTTCCGTTGGTCGGGCTCCTTAATTAAGGTTTGAACTGTACATCCAAGGTCTGAAGCTATTTGCTTCACTAAATCATATCTTTCCGGGTGGACTCCAGTATTATCTAATGGATTTCTACCTGCTTTAACCCTTAAGAATCCAGCAGCTTGTTCAAAGGCTTTTGCTCCCATTCTTGGGACTTTCTTTAAGGCTGCTCTAGACGGAAAGTCTCCATTTTCAGAGCGGAAATCAACAATGTTTTGGGCTAGGGTAGGACCTAGTCCAGAAACATGGGTTAACAAATGCTTTGACGCGGTATTAATATTTATTCCAACTTGGTTAACGCAACTTTCAACTACTCGGTTAAGACTTTCTTTGAGCTTGATTTGATTTACATCATGTTGGTATTGTCCAACACCTATGGATTTGGGGTCAATTTTAACTAATTCGGCTAGTGGATCCATTAAACGTCTTCCGATGGATACTGCACCACGCACCGTAACGTCTTGATCTGGGAATTCTTCCCTAGCTATTGGTGAGGCAGAATAGATGGATGCTCCACTTTCATTGACTAAAAAGATTTGCGTGGATCCAGAAATGGTACTCTGTTTGAGTAATTCCATTGTTTCTCTTGATGCTGTTCCATTTCCAACTGCTATAGCTTTTACCCGATGTTTTTGTATTAAAAATTCTATTGTTTTTAATGCTTCTTGACTTCTATTTTGAGGAGGGTGGGGATATATCGTATTATTTTCAAGTAAATCTCCATTTGCTGAAAGAACGACTAATTTACAACCTGTTCTGAAACCTGGGTCTAGTCCTAAAACAGCCTGTTGACCTAGAGGAGCTGCTAAGAGTAATTGCCTTAGATTGTCTGTAAAAACTTCTATAGCATCTTCATCTGCTTTTTCTTTGGCTAAATTCCTGAATTCTGTTTCAATACTAGGACAGAGCAATCTTTTATACGCATCTTCTAATGCTTCAAATACCTCATCAGCTGCTTGGGTATTGGTTCTGCAAACCCAGCGCTCTAATTTATGAATCGTTTGTTCTTCATCAGGCGCAATGATTACGCGCAAGAATCCTTCTTCTTCTCCTCTTTTAATGGCTAATAATCTATGCGAAGGTATCTTGTTGAGTTTTTCTTCAAAGTCAAAATAGTCTCTATATTTTGCCCCTGCTTCTTCCTTTCCTCGGGCAACTTTTGATTTTACTGTTGCGTATCTCGAGAAAGCTTGACGTACTTTATTTCTGACCTCTTGATCTTCATTCAACCATTCTGCAATAATATGTCTAGCTCCCTCTAAGGCTTCTTCAATGTCTTTTACTTGGTCAGAGATATAGGTTTTTGCTAGATCTTCTACTTGATCATGTTTTTGAAGGAAAAGTATCTTGGCTAATGGTTCTAGACCTTTTTCTTTAGCCATCGAACCTTTGGTTTTTCTTTTTCGCTTATAGGGTAGGTATAGATCTTCTAGAAGTGTTGGATCAAAACAATTCGCAATACTGGTTTGGAGTTCAGGGCTTAATTTTCCTTGCTCTTCTATAGATTTAAGTATGCTTATTTTTCTTTTATCTAAATCGTCGTATTTGTTTAAAGCTTTTTGAATAGACTCAATTTGTACCTCATCCAAAGAACCTGTAGCTTCTTTTCTATATCGAGCTATAAATGGAATGGTTCCACCTTCAGCAAGTAGTTTTTGAGTGTTTTGAATTTTGCTTACGGGTAGATTAAGTTCTGCACTAATTCTGCTATAATGGTTACCTGTCATGAATGCTTTGATTTAATGAATTCAAAGGTATCAAATTTAGTTTTTTGGCGAAATCAAATGATTATAAAATAATATTCAGGCTATTATTTATTTTACTCATTCAGAAATTTATTAGGTATTTATATTCATAAAAAAAGAGACCGACAAATAGCTGTCGATCTCTCCTTTTAGTATGATTTGAAAAATTTAATTTTCAGATACAGGTCGTGGGAATTGAACCCAAACATCATCACCTGGGCGATCGATTGGAACTTCATCTAATCTATTCCATCTTCTCATATCTACCCATCTGTGACCAAGGCCATAAAGTGAAAGCTGACGTTGAACTAGGATCTCATCCATTAATTCAGCATCAGATGTTCCA
>CAXQNQ010000065.1:0-29118 GCA_964225135.1 Mesoflavibacter profundi | reverse complement strand
TTTTATAATATTGGAGAAAAGACTAGGAATCAAGTGGTTTGCTTTGATGAAGGTTTTCATGGAGAAACTTTTGGTGGTATGTCCTTGTCTGGTGACTTGGACTTTAATAAACCTTATTCATCCAAGTTATTTGAGGTACATCGGGTACCTGCCCCAATAGGAGGGGAAACGGCTCCTATTTTAGACGCATTGGAAGCGTTATTTAAAACAGGAAATATTGCAGCCTTTCTTTTTGAACCCTTGGTTTTAGGCACAGCAGGCATGTTGATGTATGATTCTAATATGCTTTCAGATATGATTGCATTAGCAAGAAAATATGGGGTTTTAACGATAGCAGATGAAGTTATGACTGGTTTCGGTCGAACAGGAAGTATTTTTGCTTGTGATCAAAGTGATGCAAAACCAGATATTATAGCTCTGTCAAAGGGTCTTACTGGAGGAAGTATGCCTATGGGCTTGACCTCTTGTCCTGCATTTGTTTTTAACGCTTTTGTTTCAGAAGATAAAGCCAAAACATTTTTCCATGGCCATTCTTACACGGGCAATCCTTTAGCTTGTGCTGTGGCCTGTGAAAGTTTGGCTATGTTGAAAGAGCCTGAAAGGCAAGCAGATATCAAAAGAATAGCAGCAAAACATCGAACTTTTTTGAATAAACATCAGGCCTTAAAATCGTTTAGAGCCATTCGCCAATGTGGTACCATCCTTGCCATCGAGTATGAAACCAAAGAGAAAACGGGGTATTTCAATAAGCGTAGGGATGAATTGTATGCCTTTTTTATGGATAAAGGGGTCTTGTTGAGGCCATTAGGTAATGTTATTTATATCTTGCCGCCGTTTTGCATAACAGATACTCAATTGGATCGAGTTTATGCAGCAATAGAACAGTCTTTGGAATTGGATTGGATGTAACTATGAACCCAACTATTTATTTAAGCGAATATCAATATTTATACGGAGGACTATGTTCCTTGGATATCATGCCACTATCGTTTGGCTTTCGCTTTCCCAAAAGTAATACAGAGTTGTATCAAGGATTAGGTGACCAAAATCGCAAATACAAGGATTTGGACCGATCAGCATTGTTTTTACTACACCTAGCCGATGGATTGAACTTGGATACTAAGCAAATGGGTATTCATATTGGATCCTCTAGAGGTGCCACTTCCTTATGGGAAAAGAATCACGCTAATTTGAGGAAAGGTCTTCAAATTGATGTGCGGAGTTCACCCTTAACCACCGCAGGAAACTTATCTACTTGGCTTAATCAATACTTGAGATTAAATGGTATAAATAATTCATTTTCAGCTACTTGTGGTTCTTTTCAACACGCTTTTTTAAATGGAATATCTTGGTTGAAAGCCGGTATGCTGGATCAGTTTTTGGTTGGGGCGACGGAAGCTCCATTAACTGAATTTACGGTCCAGCAAATGCATAGGCTGGGTATTTATAATGTTGAGGGAGTATGTGAACCCTTTAATTTTTCTAAACCAACAGGTATGGTTCTAGGGGAGGGTGCTGGT
Source organism: Mesoflavibacter profundi (assembly GCA_964225135.1). GTDB lineage: Bacteria > Bacteroidota > Bacteroidia > Chitinophagales > Saprospiraceae > AM-2324. The sequence goes on along the minus strand of CAXQNQ010000065.1, from coordinate 27,598 downwards.
TTATTTGTCATGAAAACAAATCCAATAGGAGCCAAGGCTAGGGTTAGGGGCTATGGCTGGTCATCTGAGCAAATTCAATCAGCAACTTATATGGATGAATCAGGTCTAGGCTATCGTCAAAGTATGCTAGCAGCGCTCGACCACGCTAAATTAGATCAAGTTGACTTAGTCTTAGCTCATGCACCAGGAACGAAGCGTGGTGACCAAGCAGAATGGAGCGCCATAAAAGCCTGCTTGGGTGAAAAGCAGCAAGTGCATAGTATAAAAGGACTTGTAGGTCACGCATTAGGTGCTTCAGGAGCACAAAATTTAGGTGTTGCTTTAGATTTATTTACTGGTAAGGTGCCTTTTCAGGATGAGCTATGGGAAAGTTTGGCCAAACAAGACATTAATACCATTTTAATCAATGCTGCTGGCTTTGGAGGTCAGTCCATTAGTATTATTATAGAATCGCTTTAATTAGTCAATAAAATATCATTAATTTCACATTCAAATATTGGAACAAGAAGAGATGAATCAAACAAACTACAATTGGACTTTAGACTCCATTATGGAGATTTACAATAAACCATTATTGGACTTGGTATTTCAAGCGGCTAGTGTACACAGAGAACACCATGATCCAAACAAGATTCAAGTAAGTACTTTATTGTCCGTAAAGACTGGTGGATGCTCAGAGGATTGTGCCTACTGTCCGCAAGCAGCTCGTTATTTTACGGATATAGAAACGAATGACTTATTATCCGTGGATCAAGTTAGAGTAGCAGCTGAACGGGCCAAAAAATTAGGATCTTCTAGACTTTGCATGGGTGCAGCTTGGCGCTCTGTTAAGGACAATGCAGATTTTGACCATGTGCTTGACTTGGTTAAAACGGTGTATGATTTGGATATGGAGGTATGTTGTACGCTAGGTATGGTATCTGAACAACAGGCACAAAAGTTGGCAGATGCAGGTTTGTATGCCTATAATCATAACCTAGATAGTTCAGAAGAATTTTACAAGGAAATCATTTCTACTAGGGGCTATGAAGATCGTTTAAAGACTTTAGAGAACGTGCGCAAAGCTAACATGACTATTTGTTCTGGAGGAATTATTGGTATGGGAGAATCTGTGGAGGACAGATGTCAGATGTTGCTCACCTTGGCCCAATTAAGTCCTCAGCCTGAATCTGTACCTATTAATGCTCTCGTAGCTGTGGAAGGTACGCCTTTGGAAGAACAAGAAAGTGTGGAGATTTGGGAAATGATTCGAATGGTTGCAACAACCAGAATTGTTATGCCAAAAACTACTGTTCGTTTATCAGCAGGTAGGACAAATATGACTAAAGAAGGTCAAGTATTTTGCTTTATGGCAGGAGCTTCTTCTATTTTTGCTGGAGATAAGTTGCTCACTACACCTAATCCTGATATTTTTGAAGACTTAGCATTGTTTGAAAAAATCGGAATAACTGTTCAGCAACCTTATGAGAAACATGCTAAACCAACTCAAGATCAAAATAGAATTTATGATGAGGCTGATCAAGTGAAATGGAGTAGACCAGATCATGTGATTGAGGCCAATGAAAAATATAAAGCTTTAGCCAAGGAGAAAAGAGCCGAATTAAACCATTCTAAACCTAGTTAATCTAAATCTTTATGAGGAATCGTTTTGTTGCGGGGAATTGGAAAATGAATCTATCCGATTCGGAATCTAAATCACTAGCGGAAAAAATTGCAGGTCATTCGTATGCTGAGAACACCCATGTAGTACTTTGTACACCTTTTTTATACTTAAAAGAGGTACTCGAAGCTACTTCCGGTAATGCGCGCGTGGCTGTAGGAGCCCAGAATTGCCACGAAAAAGAGGCAGGGGCCTACACTGGAGAAGTATCAGCAGCTCAATTAGCATCAGCTGGTATAGAGTATGTTATTTTAGGTCACTCCGAGAGAAGGACGTATTATAAGGAAGATAATGCTTTGCTAAAAAGTAAAACTGATGTAGCACTCGCTCAAGGGCTACAAGTTATTTTCTGCTGTGGAGAGGTATTGGAGGAACGAGAAGCCAATAAGCAAGCTCAAGTGGTAGAGACTCAATTACAAGAAGCTTTGGGGCACTTAACTGCTGACCAAATGTCAAAGGTGGTTATTGCCTATGAACCAGTTTGGGCCATCGGTACGGGAAAAACCGCTAGTGCAGCACAAGCTCAAGATATGCATGAAATGATTCGTAATTGGGTAGCTAATCAATTTGGTGTAGCACATGCTGAGCAACAAATCATTTTGTATGGGGGATCTTGTAAGCCAGGGAATGCGGCAGAATTATTTGCTCAAAAAGATGTTGATGGAGGCCTTATTGGAGGTGCATCCTTGAATGCAGAAGATTTTATTCAAATTATCAAAGCATAAAAAAAGGTCGGATCAAATCCGACCTTTTTTGATTTTATACTTATTTGGTATAAAAAATAATTGCTTTCTTATGGATAATTGTAAATTAGAATAAAATCAAAATCCAAGTATTAAAGCATGCCTAATAAAGTTTCAGAACGATTTATTAAATGCCATGATTATTTAAAGGCTAATAAGCTGATTAAATCGAGCCGGCAATTCGCTTTGGAATTGGATTTTTTGCCTCAAAGTTTAAGTGAAATATTGAAGCGTAGGAGAGATGTTACTATTGAGTTGGTCCGAAAGGCTAGTGAACGGTTCAATATTAACCCCGACTTCCTTTTTTTGGGTAAAGAACCCATGTTTAGAACGGAGGATGCTAAGCGGAATATGAGGGTGGTCACTGTTGTTTCGAACAAATACAACAAACAACAAATTATCCATGTGCCCGGAATGGCACAAAGCTCTTATGCCAATGATTCCATAACCAAAGACTTGTTGAAGCAATTACCAACCTTTTCCTTACCCGACTACAGATATGATGTAGGTGTACACCGTTCCTTTGATATAGAGGGAGATGCTATGGAGCCTACGGTTTATGAAGGGGATAAAGTGGTTTGTACTTTCGTCGAACCTGAATTTTGGACCAGTGCATTAAGATTTAATCACGTTTATGTAGTTGTTACTAGTTCTGATGTGTTGGTTAGGAGGATACAAAGTTTTGTCAATCAGGATAGTACCATTCGGTTGATTTGTGATAATGATTATTATGAAGACCAGCGCTTGGATATTCAAAAAATTAGGGAAATCTGGCATGTGCGGGTTAAAATCAGTCCCTTTTTACAAGCTCCTGGTAAGCGAATGGAGCCACAATTAGAACGAGAATTTGAAGAGGTTAAACAATTGATATTCCAACAAGCTGAAATGATTTCTGCTTTGAATAAGAAAATGAATAAGTTAAATGATCAAAAGTAAACGGGTTAAAGGTGTTTTAAGATATCTAGAGCTGAGTATGGGATTTTGGGCCTTAGAAGGCGAAGATGGTTCTAAATATGAACTTTTTGAATTACCTAAATCCAACGAAGTAGAGGGATTGGTATGTGAAATTGAGCTTATTGAAATGGATGGGGATACCATTAATATGTGGGGTCGTCCAGCTAAGGTTGTACAAGTGACTGTACTAGCATAAAAAAAGGAGGCCATTGACCTCCAATATTTTATTTCCTAGATGATAGCCAACTACCATCTGTACGTTTTGCAATTTTCAATTGTTTATTGGATTCTAAATAAGCCCAAAGTGCAAAATGAGCTCCTATTTCTTCGTCTTTTCTTAAATAGGCTGCAAACTTTTCATTAGAATAATATTGAGGAACGAAACCAGTATCAAAGTTACCTGAAGTAAAGGCCTCATGGTCAGCAACAAAGTTTCCAAAAGAAAGGGTAGTGGCTATTCCTTCAATTTTATACGCGTCAATAGCTTGCTTGAGTAATGCAATGGCTGCAGGTCTGTTTTCTGCATATACGATTAGTTTCGCAATCATTGGATCATAGTAAATAGGAATTTCTTGACCTTGTTTGTATCCACTATCTACACGCACATGCTCTATTTGTGGTTCTATGTACGTTTCTAATGTTCCTATACTTGGAAGAAAGTTGTTTAGTGGGTCTTCTGCATAAACTCTTAATTCAATAGAATGGCCAGTGATTTTAAGGTCTTCTTGCTTAATGGACAAAACCTCACCTCTGGCTACTTTGATTTGCTCTTCTACTAGATCAAGCCCACATATGATCTCCGTTACTGGGTGTTCTACTTGGAGTCTGGTATTCATTTCAAGGAAATAGAATCTGTTTTGCTCATCCAATAAGAACTCTACTGTTCCTGCTCCTTCATAATCGCAGGCTTTCGCTACACGAATAGCCGCTTGTCCCATTTCATGTCTAAGGGAATCTGTTAGTACTGCAGAAGGGGCTTCTTCAACGACCTTTTGGTGTCGACGTTGTATAGAACACTCTCGTTCAAAAAGGTGAACCACATTTCCATGTTGGTCAGCTAGCACCTGAATTTCAATATGTCTAGGTTTAGTTACATATCTTTCTATAAAGACAGACCCATCTCCGAAAGCTGAAATGGCTTCAGAAATGGCTAAGTTCATCTGCTCTTCTAGTTCTTCTTCATGGTAGACCGCACGCATACCTTTACCGCCTCCACCTGCTGAAGCTTTTATTAAAATAGGGAAGCCTATTTCTTTTGCTACCTGAATAGCTTCTTGGATATCATCCACTGCATGCTCAGTAACTGGCACCATTGGGATGTCAAAGTTTTTAACAGCATCCTTTGCTGCTAATTTTGAGCCCATCACCGTAATAGCATGCGGTTTTGGTCCAATAAAGATTAATCCAGCATGTCTAACAGCTTCGGAAAAGCCAGCATTCTCACTTAAAAATCCATAACCAGGATGTATCCCGTCTACACCAAGCCTCAAAGCGACTTCAATGATTTTTTGACCATCCAAGTAGGAGTCCGCGGAAGGTGCAGCACCAATGTGCACGGCTTCATCTGCAAATTGGACATGTGCAGCCTGTTTGTCGGCATCTGAATACACCGCTACAGTTTGGATGCCCATTTTCTTGGCTGTTCGCATGACCCGAAGCGCAATTTCTCCTCTATTAGCTACAAGAATTTTCTTCATAATCGAATAATTAGCTATGGATGGTGAAGGTACAAAAATTATAAAAATAAGGACTCGGATTACTTTAATTCAAAACTCAATTTTTCGAAGGCCACGCCATTAATTATGATTTCTATAGCATGTTCTCCCGGATAATGCTTTCTAGTGGATAAATCCTTGAATGCATGCTTTCGCTCCATTTTATTGATGCCAGGAGGTACTTGCTTTTGACTAATCTTGAAAATCTTAGCCTGAAGTTTCCCATTCTTCTTCATGTAGTAGACTCTGTATTCTAATCGGCATTCAATGGCCGCTGTGCTTGAATTGATGATATCAAAGTGAAAACACAATTGGTCTGCTTGAGTGATTGGAGTTTGAGTAATGCTTAGATTTTTTTGAATGAGGGCTGGGTTAGCACCTAATCCAAATAGTTTTAATGCCCTTTGGTTACCTTTTTTCAGTAAAGTCCTAATACCGTGCTTTGCAGTTTTGAGTCCTAATTCGTCAGATTGAATCCATTTTTCTGCAAGTTGGATAGCTAAGTTTGGATGGTCTTTACAAATATCATTTAAGTTGTTGGATACTGACCTTCTTACATATTCAGATGGATCAGCGAAAAGTTCATGTAGGATTGGAATAATAGGACTTGGATCCTCAATAAGTTGATTTAATTGACTACTCCAAGGAAGCCTAGGCCTGCAACACTCTGATGCAAGTCTTCTTATGTGTTCTGAGGGGTGCTCAGTCCACTTGAGTAGTTGCTTAAACGTTTTCTCAGGATATTTTTCTATAAATTGTCTGACCCCAAATTCACCACTTGCAAAAGCAGTACTACCTTCAAATGCCCGCATCGAGATATCCCATTCGTTTAAGCCATACATTTGAATATAATCAGGCACAAATAGGAGTTCTAATGTTTGGCCAGTTGTCATGATTTGAAGTAAAACTGAAGTAGCTTGCTCAAATGGAAGATTTAGATGCTTATGTAAACAGTCTCGGATGTGGCTCATCCTTTCTTTTAAGGTTTTATCCACCCAAGCTTCATTAAAAACATCCTTTTGGAATGCGTTTGTTGGAAAGTTCGCGTAGACCTTAACAATAGATTGCCCCAACCTATTGATATATTCATCGGAATAAGCTGATTTTAATGTTTCCATTTCTTGATCTATTGATTTAAAAGTTCAATAAGTTGGCTAATTCTTCCCGATGTGTATGTAATGTTGTTGAACTGTTTAATGTAAAAGGCACCTATACTGGTATTGATCCCATAGATTGATTGGGCAGACTCCAAATCTTTTAATTCAATCTCTTGTTCTTCCAAGTTGAAATCGGGGCTCTTATGTTGCAATAAAAAAGATCGAACAATCCCGTCCAAACAGCCAGAAGATAGTGGGGGAGTAATTAATCGATCTCCAAGATCTACAATGATATTTGAAGAGGAAAATTCGGCTATTTGTCCTTTTAAATTAAGCAGTAATATCTCATCTGTATCTATATGCTGTATTTGCTTTTTGGCCAATACATAAATAAGACTATTACTACTTTTTAGATTACTTAATGGATTATCATTTGCTATGAGGTAATCTTTAAATATAGATAGTGTTTTTCCTACCTGATTCGGAGAGAACCCGCCTGAGGCATCTAATGTGAATTGAATGTAAAAAGCAGTTTTTGCATCTGCTGGAGCATATTGTTTACCGCCATACCTGAAGAATTGAATTCTAATCCTAGCATGTTTTTGTTTAATGGTTTGTAGAAAATGAGCCGTGCTTTCCAATAGCACTGCTTCAGAGAAGCCACTTTCCTCAAGGTTGAAGCCTAGTAATCGGCTAGAAGTTTGTATTCTTTTAAGGTGTAGGTCTAAAAAGTTAATTCGGCCATTAACGGCGAGCAAGGATTCAAAGAATCCATCCCCATATTTTAGGCTCCTGTTGTCAGCAGTGAACAACTTTTCATCATCTGAATACCAGGTATTTTGATAGAATATGGATTTCACTAGGCTTAGAAAGCTTTGACAATTCTGATCATAGGTAGAATCACACTACCATTGAAATTAGAAAAGATTAAGAACTCGTTTCTAGTATAAATATGTTGAACCCCAATTTGGCCCATCATCCTTTTCATCATAAAAGATAATCCAAAGGAATTATAGCTATTGATTAATTGTGCCGCAGACTTTACATGTTCACCAAATAAATAGCCATTTGAACTGACTTGGAAGTGAAATCCAAACTTGTAGTTAAGACCCAGTGTGTTGTTTGTGCGAACAGAATAAGGGATACCCACTTCTACATTGAGGTGGTTCTTTGGATTTCCTATGGTCAAACCATGTCCTATACCTATGTATGAATTGTTGATGAAATTCCTAGATCTAAAAGAACCATATGCATAAGGATGGAAAAATTTTGATTGACCATATCGTTGCATAAAAGTCAATCCGTATTCTAAGCCGGATTCAAAAATTATAGTATTGAGAGATAGCGTCCAATTGGTTTTGTTGAAATCTACAGAATTATCCACCAGCATATTGGATCGCAAGGCATTTTTAGAGTGTCCAATTCCATTAATCATGAAATTATAAGGCTTCAGATTTTTGGGAGGCATTTCTTTTTGAGGAACAGCGGGAATTATTGTTTTTGTTTGTATTTCTTTACGTTCCATACTCAATACCTGATTGGCATCCAACAGGATAGTATCCTGTTGTTTGAGTATAATGATAGTTTGTTCATCCATACTCAGAAGTTTTCCATGTATTTCAGAACCATTCGATAAAGAGATTTTGTGTTGAATTACAGGAGTATCTTGTCCTTTAAGCGTATAAAGTGTTAAAAAAAACAAGATTTGTAAGCTTATTATTTGTCTGAACTTCATATTTTGATGTAGTGTGGATATAATGCTTCAAAATAGTAAAACTAATGCTTAAGAATAAATCAGCCGTTTTATTTTTCATTTTAGGAATAATTTTTGTCACTAATTCCATTCTAGCGGAGTTCATCGGGGTCAAAATTTTTGCCTTTGAAAGTAGTTTAGGCTTTGATGATTTTAAGTGGACCCTATTTGGTGAAACGGTTTCTTTAGATTTGACTGCTGGGGTGTTGCTCTGGCCTGTTGTTTTCGTCTTAACAGATGTAATCAATGAATATTTTGGAAAAAAGGGTGTAAGAGTTTTGAGTTTTACTGCTGTTGGTATAATAATTTACGCTTTTGTCATAGTTTTTCTGGCCATCAGACTACAACCTGCTGAATTTTGGGTAGGTCAATATGTCACTCAGGGTGTTCCTAATATGCAGGCAGCTTTTGGTGCGATTTTTGGTCAAAGTTCATGGATTATTGTTGGGTCTTTAGTGGCATTTTTGGTGGGTCAATTCCTCGATGTAATCGTTTTTCAAGCTATCAATAGAAAAACCAATCAAAAAATGATTTGGTTAAGAGCAACAGGTTCGACCTTAGTTAGCCAATTTGTGGATAGCTTTGTGGTGCTTTATATTGCTTTTGTTATAGGGCCAGCTCATTGGAGTATAAGTCTTTTTCTTGCTGTTGGGCTTACGAATTATGCATACAAGTTTGTTGTTGCAGTTGTGCTTACTCCAGTAATCTATTGGGCGCATCATATAATTGATCGATTTTTAGGGAAGGATATAGCAGAGCAAATGAAATTAAAAGCTATGCAAAACTAAGGGGGAAGATGAGTAAACAATCTAGTTCAACAGTAATGATGATTAGACCTGCTCATTTTGGGTTTAATGAGGAAACAGCTGCAAATAATTATTTTCAGGATACTGAGGCTCGAAGGGTGTTACAACAGGCCTCAGAAAGCGCTCGAGCTGAATTCGATGCATTTGTGGACCAGTTAAGTGCAAAAGGGGTGGAGGTGTTAGTTTTTGATGACACCATTGATCCTAGAAAACCAGATGCCGTATTTCCCAATAATTGGATTAGTTTGCATCGTACAGGTCAGTTGATTACCTATCCAATGTGTGCAGTTTCTCGAAGACCAGAACGCCGAATGGACATTATTCAATATTTCATTGATTCCTATGCGGTTGAATCCTATATTCAATTAGAAGGTGCTGAGGAATCAGGAGCTTTTTTAGAGGGTACCGGTTCAATGATTCTTGATAGAGACCATAAAATAGCTTATGCGTGCAGATCTGCGAGAACAGATGAGACTTTATTTAGATCTTTCTGCTCACAGATGGGATACTGGCCGGTAGTTTTTGATGCAGTAGATGCATACAAGCAACCTATTTATCACACCAATGTTATTATGAGTGTTGGAATAAAGTGGGTTTTACTTTGTTTGGATGCTATTCCGGAAGGAGAGGAGAAACAACAGCTTCTTCAATCCATTACTAATTCAGGAAAAACTTTAGTTGAAATTAGTTTAGACCAGGTCAACCAATTTGCAGGAAATATTCTTCAAGTATTAAACAAAAAGGAGGAATTATTCCTTATTATGTCAGACACGGCTTTCAATAGTTTAAAGTCAGAACAAAGAGAAATACTATTTGGGGATGCTGAACCCATTGTGGTCAAAATCCCCACAATAGAACGATTAGGAGGAGGCTCTGCTCGGTGCATGCTTGCGGAGGTTTTTCTAAGTCCAAATAGTTAATCAATTATCACAAAACATTTAGTTTATGTTTAATTTAAAAAAATACATAGTGTTATTGTTTTTCGCAGGTGTTTCAACTTGCCTAGTTTCCTGTTCTCAAGCCAAGGAGGGTAGAGAGGATGATGCTGATCAAGTTGATACTCTAGAACAAGTTGACGAGTCTACCAACCAACAAGATGAAACTGGTATCCAAATATCTGAATTTCCTGACTCAGAATCATTTAATGATGCCGCATTAAGTGGAGGGAAATATAGAAATGGAACATTCTCTTTTGGAGTTAAAAATTATGAGTTAGGAGCTCAAACTTCCGATTCAGGGGTTAAAATGTGTGCTAATTCTGATCAAGGTCAGCATATTCATTTAATTGTAGACAAAGAACCTTATGCAGCAAAGTATGTACCTGAATTTGAACATGAGGTAAGTGATGGAGAACACTATATTTTAGCGTTTTTAAGTCGTTCCTATCATGAATCTATTAAATCACCTACAGCGTATACCGCTTACAAAATGAATATTGAAGGAGGTAACGTAACTGATCATGCGACAATTGATGAGCCTATGTTATTTTATTCTAGACCTAAGGGGACTTATGTAGGAAAGGCAAATACGGATAAAGTGATGTTAGATTTTTATTTGTTGAATACTAATATAGGAACAGACCATTTTGTTAAAGCTGAAATAAACGGGGAAAAGGAATATCTTTTTGATTCCTGGAATCCAGTATTTCTGGAAGGATTACCAATGGGGGATAATAAAATCAAGTTAAGTTTAGTAGATGCTGATGGCGAGTTGCTAGATGTGCCAAATAATCCAGTAGAAAGAGTATTCACCCTTGCTGCGGATCCAATTGAGCAGTAAAAAAATTAAATAAAAATTTAGAAATAATATTAGATACATTATATTTGCATCGCTTCAAATTTAGAGGCGATAACTGGTGGTTGTAGCTCAGTTGGTTAGAGCGCCGGATTGTGGTTCCGGAGGCCGTGGGTTCGAACCCCATCTTCCACCCAAAAGTAAAAGACCTGTCTATGTTGACAGGTTTTTTTTGTTTATATCTATTCAACTAGGCCATTACGATTTATGCCAATGTTCCCAAATAATTACCATGGCCAAAGTGTCTAGTTTACAATAATTCAGCAGCGCTTTTTTATAGGCATTTTGCATCTCTAAATTGCCTTGGGCTTTTCCAAAAAGCATATCCTCATACGCACGCATGGCCGCAGTACCTTCATTTACTGTTTCTGTTAGTTCTGGAAAGTCCATGGGAGGTAATTGTTTGTATGGATCTATGATCTGTCCTTCAGCATTAGTAGCATAAAGATCAATACCAGGACCAAAATGTTTTAACCAATTTACAGTCCTTTGGGATTTGTTGGCCAAAAGTACAGCGGGTAAGGTAACTTTAATTGAAGTTCTGCCTTTCATGAATGGGTGAAAGTAAGATTCTATACACAGTTTATCCATATTGATAAATCTACCCTTATCCTTTTTATCCATTTTCACTATGCGCTTCAGCCAGTCTAAGAGTTCTGGATTTTGATACTGATATCTTTCAGCCTGATAATATATATTTCTTAAAGTAGTATTTTCATGCGTGGCCCACATAATGGGTGTTCCTGTATCTCCAATTTGAGCTTTAAGGGATTCCGCAAATTTAAAACTGGGGAATTCAGGACTAAAGTTTATCCATTCACTATGTATAGGTTCTGCTCCTGGATGAGGAATAGTATGACAACTCCATTGAAATGCACTCATCTCATAGGGATACATACCTTTATGGAAGGGTAGTGCGGAGGTCGCGGTTTCAAAATCGATAAAATGCAGTGGATATTCTAAAGCATTCAATTCACTTTTGAGATTAGGTGCAATCCATTCTTTTTGCTCCCTAGTATGTTGTATTTGAATATGTTGTCGTTCACCCCGTTTACCGCTAAGTGCATCTTGAGGGATGTCAAACAAGGATAAGGTATTTGACTCAATCATTTGATTGACTATAGGTTCCTTTGGTCCACCTAGTACCCCAATAAAATATAAGTCTTCTATACTATGGGCTGGAATGTCCTTATGTTCCCAACATTCTAGCTTCCCGGAGTCTTTAAACTCGCAATTGAAGCACTTTTTGCTCAGCTTGGTAGGTATTTTTTCTATGGTTGGATGAATAGAAGCTTCAAATTTGGCTACAAGTTGATTATTGGAAGCAGCACACTTTAGCACCTCTTGATTTATATCAACTTTAGTAAGTAGCTTATCTTCTTGAATCATAGTAGTACTACCTGAATAGGTTATATCAAAGAACTCAAATCCATTTTTTTGCTCATAATTGTTGAGTTTAAATAAGGCGTTAAGTCCTTCTATTTCGGTTGCTTTATTTTTGTCAGGTGCCATGATGTAGCAAGAGATCTCAAAATCTGGGTATGCTTCTTGTATTACTTGTTTTTGAAAAGCTACATCCTTGATTTCTTCAGCCCAAATTTTTGAAATAGATGCATTGTCATCGTGGCCTTTTGACTTGACTTCTATCAGCTCGATTTGATTTCCTTTTTTAAGGAGAATATCCACAACGGCAAGTTTGTGGCCGGCTTTAAAGGCCGCTTCAAATAGAATGCAATCCTCTTGTTGGATAAGTTCCTGGGTTTCTTTTAAGGCTTTTTCTACTCCAGAGTAATTATCTATTCTTATGCCTGAAGGGAAATATAAGGTGGCCATTTTTGCTACGGCATATCCACCCTCTGCTAAATACTCCATATAGGTGTTCCCATCTTTGACGGAGGCGTAATTATTTTTTCTGTAATACAGTTTTGTGGGACAGTCTAAGGCGACTTTAAAATCAGTCTTGGAAAGTAAATTGATAAGATTCATAAATGATTAAAGTATTGAGGTTTTAAAATTTGTTGGAAGATAGAGTTTTGTTTAGGGAATATGGGTTTTTAGATCATTTTATTCCATTTTTTGCTGAAAATAACAATGTATTATCGTAGTTTTGTTTAGCTTTTTTATTAAAATAGTAAACAAAATAAATTATCTAGTATGGCCAATCTTCGTCTTATTATGCTGATTTTCTGCTTTATTCCAATGATCAGCTTAGCTCAATCAGGGGTTTTAACTGGAAAAATAGTAAACAAAATCAATAATGAACCCCTACCATTTGTTACCGTCTTGGTCATGGGTACTGATTTTGGAGCGGTTACAGATTTAGATGGGGCATATAAGATTGAAGGATTAACTCCTGGGCTTTATGATGTAAGAGCTTCTTTTGTAGGTTTTTCTGACCTAACCCAGTATGAAATCCAAGTAACGAATTCAAAGCCTACCATTTTGGATTTTGAAATGGACGAGCAAAGTACTGCATTGGAAGAAGTGGTGATTAAAGCTTCGCCATTCGTCAAGACAGAAGAAAGTCCAGTTTCTTTAAGGAGTATTGGAGTGGCAGAAATCCAACGAAATCCAGGGGGTAATAGAGATATATCTAAAGTAGTTCAAACTCTACCTGGGGTAACTTCAACTGCAAACTTTAGAAATGACTTGATTATTCGAGGTGGGTCGCCTAATGAAAATAGGTTTTATTTGGATGATGTAGAGGTGCCCAATATTAATCACTTTGCTACACAAGGTGCTTCTGGAGGACCTGTTGGACTAATCAATGTAAACTTTATTAGAGAAGTAGACTTTTATTCTGGGGCATTTCCAGCGAATAGGGGTAATACGCTAAGTTCTGTATTTAATTTTAAACAAAAAGATGGTAGATCAGATAAAATTGGGGCTTCTTTAATTGTCGGTGCATCAGATGTTGGTGCTACACTTGAAGGACCCATTGGAGAAAAAACTACCTATCTACTTTCAGCAAGAAGGTCTTATCTACAATTTCTATTTGCTGCACTGGAATTACCTTTCCTACCCACCTATAATGATTTTCAATTCAAGGTTAAGACCAAGATTAATCAGCAAAATGAGATTTATGTTATGGGATTGGGTGCGATTGATCAATTTAGTTTGAATTTAGAAGCTAATGATACAGAAGATCAACAGTATTTGTTAGATAATTTGCCTGTCTCTCCTCAATGGAATTATACGAATGGTATTGTATATAAGCACTATAGAGATAAAGGATATTGGACCTTTGTTCTAAGTAGAAATATGTTGAATAACCAATCGAAGAAATACTATAAGAACGATGATTCTGATGAGAATAACTTGATATTTGATTATAATTCTCAAGAGTCTGAAAACAAATCCAGGGTGGAGTACACGGGCCGTTTTGGTAATTGGAAACTTAATGGTGGCTTGGCATATGATGGTGTAAGATATACGAATAACTCTCTAATTAAGGTGGCTACACCATTTGGTCAGGGGGATTTATTATTCGACTCTAGATTATATTTTAATCGTTATGCTGCTTTTGCTCAAGCCTCTCAAAAATTATTGAATGAGAAGCTGGTCCTTTCGTTTGGTATTCGCACCGATGCAAATAATTATTCCAATTTAATGTCTAATCCTTTAGATCAGATTTCTCCTAGAGTATCTATAGCTTATAGTCTTTCATCAAACTTTGCCATCAATGCCAATTTAGGTAGGTATTATCAATTGCCACCATATACTGCTATGGGCTATAGAAGAGATGATTCGTTTTACAATAGGAATAGCTTGACTTATATTCAAGCAAACCATGCTGTATTAGGATTTGAGTACATCACAGCAAGTAGTTCAAAATTAACTGTTGAGGCATACTATAAGAAGTATGAAAACTATCCTTATTTAACTGAACGTGACTTGACTCTAGCCAATCTCGGGGGAGATTTTGGAGTTGTAGGTAATGATGCGCTCGAATCCACAGCCTCAGGTCTAGCTTATGGGCTTGAATTTTTATTCCAACAACGCTTATATAAAGGATTCTATGGAATTGGATCCTACACGCTTGGTTGGTCTCAATTTGATGATAATCAAGGTGAATTAGTTTCCTCTTCTTGGGATTCCAGACATATTGTGAATCTGACGTTAGGAAAGAAATTTGGTAAAGATTGGGAAGCAGGATTTAATTGGAGATTTCAAACAGGTTTGCCTTTTACGCCCTTTGATGAGAGTTCAAATTTAGTTTCGTTCTGGAATATAAATAATGCAGGTATACCTGATTACGCGCTTTTAAATACGCAGCGAGCTAATGCGAGTAATACCTTGGATTTCAGGATAGATAAGCGCTGGTATTTTGATAAATTCTCATTGAATTTGTATTTCGATATAGAGAATGTTTTTGGAAATGCTGTGGGAGCACCAGTGATGTTACTAGATAGACCTTTGGATGATAATGGATCACCTTTGGGTGGAGGAGTGATAGAGAATCCAAGTGATCCTTTCCCGGAACAACGATACCAAGTTAAACTGCTAGATGTAACCCAAGGCGTTCCCATACCAAGTTTAGGTGTATTATTAGAGATATAAATAGTTTCGTTAACTATAATTGGAGGGCTTTCTTGGTGGGGAGTCCTTTTTATTTTTTTAGAATTTTCTCCTGATGTTGAATAGATTCTTGGTGGATAGCTCTAAACATATTTTTGGTAAAATCTTTACTCAAATTAGCTGAGTTTCCTGCACGAATGAATTTCTCTAAGACAGATTTCCATCTTTGGGGTTGAAGGACAGCCACATTTTTCTCCTTTTTTAATCGACCAATTTCTTCTACTATTTGCATTCGATTACCTAATGTTTCTACTAAACTATCATCTAATTCATCAATTTGAGATCTTAATTGACTAAGTCTCATGAGGTATTCCTCTGTATTATCAGAAGATTTTCTGATGACTAATCTGTTTAGAATGCCTTCAAGCGCATCTGGGGTAATTTGCTGGGCAGCATCACTCCATGCTTCATCTGGATTAATATGAGATTCAATCATGAAACCGGCATAGTTTAGGTCTAAGCCTAATTGGCATAGGTCCTCAATTAAGGCTCTTTTGCCACCCATATGAGATGGATCCAGTATCATAGGAGTTTGAGGCATATTTTGCATGAAATCAATGGCGACTTGCCATTTAGGGTTGTTCCTATACTTTGTCTTCTCATAAACTGAAAATCCTCGATGTATTGCGGCCAATTTGGACAAACCATTTTTTTCAAAGCGTTCAAATGCACCCATCCAAAGTGATAAATCAGGATTTACGGGATTTTTGATAAAGACAATTTTGTCTGTACCCTTCAATGCATTAGCAATATCTTGTACCACAAAAGGATTAACAGTTGTTCTCGCTCCAACCCAAAGGACATCTATATCCGCTTCTAATGCCAACTCAACATGAAGTGGAGAAGCCACTTCGGTGGTAGTCTTTAAACCAGTTTGAGCCTTAGCCTCTTTAAGCCATTCAAGTCCAATTGCACCTACACCCTCAAAATTTCCTGGCCGAGTTCTAGGTTTCCAAATTCCAGCACGATAAAGGTGTGTTTTCCCTGTATTTAAACGTTTTGCTGTTTCTAAGACTTGTGATTTAGTCTCAGCACTGCAAGGGCCTGAAATCACTAGAGGACCTTCAGGTTTTAGCGATTTAAACCAGTTTGGAAGACTTGTATTTTCGTTGGATTTCATAGAATTTCATTCAATAACCCTTCAAAAGTAGTGCTTATTTTGTAAGGTTGTTGGGGATTATGGTCATTTTTTGAACATAGTAAATGGGAAAAAATAGAAAGGATTAGTTCTTTTAGGCAACAAAAGAGTAATAATTATAGTATATGTTGATATACAAAAAGAGTCTGAGCAGTTTTTTTTATCTTTTGAAAATTGAAATACTGAATTATGCTAAGATTGCTGTCCCTTTTGGCTATGTTTTTAGCCGTGTTTTCCTGTTCAAATGAACCTGAGTTGCTCGAGCAGCATCCTAACGAGTGGATGACCTTAAATAGAATGTACCCTCATTCAGAAATGGATTATCAAGCCATTCAAAAGGCTAGAGAGCAAGCCTTTGTCCAAATTAATTCAACTATTGAGGCTCGTCAGAATCAACCAGAATGGACCTTATTAGGACCTGAAAATATTGGTGGTAGAATAACTGATCTGGCTATCTCCCCAGACAATGACCAACATATATACGCTGCTTGCTCTATGGGCGGTTTATTTAAGTCTACAGATCAAGGGAGCACTTGGAATAATGTAACAGATGGATTCGATATGGAATTATCTGTAGGCAACATTGCTATAGCCCCATCTAACGGGTCAAGGATTTATTTAGGTACTGGAGAGGCCAATGGTTCAGCAACTTCTGGAGCATTCTTTGGTAATGGCGTCTTTAGATCTGATGATGCTGGTGAAAGTTGGACTGCTATAGGCTTAGAATCTTCAGGTTATATCGGTCGGATAGTTGTAGATCCTACAGATCAGGATAGATTATTTGTTGCGGCAACTGGTGCATTATATGGGAAAAATGAGGAACGAGGCTTGTATAGATCTTTAAATGGTGGAGATACCTGGGATCAAGTGCTATACATTAATGATTCAACAGCAGTGATTGATGTTGCTATGAATCCCAATAACCCAGACATTCTTTTTGCTGCTACCTGGGAAAGAATTCGATATCCTTGGATAAGAGATTATGGTGGTACCTCATCCGGGGTTTATAGATCATTGGATGGGGGAGATACTTGGGAAAAAATGATAAACGGCTTACCAGAAAGTGATTCAGAGACTGGGCGTATTGGTCTAGCTATTGCTGAGTCTGATCCTGATGTGGTCTATGCTAGTTTTACAACAAATAGTATTACCAATGTTTTTGATGGTTTATATAAGTCTGAGGACAACGGTGCCAATTGGTTTGAAATTTCACTTGGACAAATAGACAATGTAAATAGTTCTTTTGGTTGGTTCTTTGGCAACTTAAGGGTACACCCAGAAGATCCTAATGATGTTTTTGTACTTGGCCAGAAATTATATAGGGGTAATTTTGCTCAGCTTGATTATGAACAAATCACTCAAATGCATGTAGATCATCATGCGCTCGAGATATCTAGGAATAATCCAGACTTCATGATTGCTGGAAATGATGGTGGCGTATACTATTCCAATGATGGTGGTCAAAATTGGTTTCATTATAAAAACCTTCCGATTACTCAATTCTATAATATTGAAGTTGATGAGTCAAATACTGAAATTGTTCTAGGTGGTACCCAGGACAATAATACCATTCTGACTCAAACAGGATCTGCTGATGATTGGTATCCCATACTTGGAGGAGATGGTTTTCATGTGAATGTAGATCCTGATGAAGGAAACATAGTATATGCTGAATACCAGTTTGGGAATCTATTTAAATCGGTTGAAGGTGGTGCAAATATGGAATATGCACTTTTTGGTGTAGACCAGAATGATCGCACCAATTGGAATACGCCGGTGGTTTTATCTCCCTATGATAATGATGTGGTGTATTATGGTTCCAATAGATTGTATAGATCCAACCAAGCTGAGGTATGGCTTTTGATGAGTCCAGATTTAACTAATGGACTCCATCCATCTGGCGCTTCATCTTATGGTACAATTACTGCTATCGCTCCTAGTTATAACAGTATGGATGTAGTCTATACTGGCTCAGATGATGGACGAGTGCATGTAACTATGGATGGTGGAAACAATTGGACACCAATCGATGCAGATTTACCAGAACGCTATGTGTCTCAAATTGCAGTGCATCCAGATCGTGATTCTACGGTTCTAGTCGTTTTTTCTGGTTTTGCCTATGAGGATTATACTCCTCATGTTTTTGTATCTGAGGATGCTGGTCATTCTTGGACAGATATTTCTTGGAATTTGCCCGATATCCCACTTAACGATATTGTTTATTGGCCAGGTGTTGATGCTTGGGTGGTCAGTTCCGATATGGGTGTTTGGGTCAATTATGATTATTGGCTTAAAAATTGGGAAGTATTAGGGACGGGACTACCTGCTTCTGTGATATCTGATCTGAGAATTCACGAACCGAGTAATACCTTATATGCGGGAACATTTGGTAGATCTATCTTTAGTCTGGATCTAACTGAGGTAAGTCCAGATACTGCGACGAATAATTTAGCCTTAGTTAATGAAGTTGCAATACATGTTTATCCTAATCCGGTCAGTAATATATTGAATGTTGAATTAGATAGTCCTTTTAAGCGATTAACTATTTTTAATCAGTTAGGTCAAAAAATGGAGGAATATTACCCAAATAGTTGGGGATTGAATAGTCAATTAGATGTATCCAATCTTGATACAGGTTGGTATATTATCGATTTTGAATTTGACGCTGGCTCAGTGCGAAAAAAGATTTTGAAACAATAAAAAAAGGAAGCATGTTTTTTGCTTCCTTTTTTAGTTTTTAATCAGTTTAAAACTTCTTTTTTCATGATTTGTTTGAATGGATAAAAGGTAAAGTCCTGGTTTTAAATACGAAAGGTCAGTTTCAATTATGAATGATCCGCTATAGATTTCTCGGTTCAAAATGGTTTTTAGTTTTTTACCTGAAAGGTCTATAAAACTAATATTGATATGACTAGATGATTCATGGTTTATTTGAATATTCAGCAGATCCATTATTGGATTTGGATAGGTAGTAATGTCAAGTTGGCTATTTGTTGCAGTATAGATATCAGATAAAATGGCGCAATAGGTATATACCCCAGCATAAAATCGATGTGTGGCTGGATTTCCGGATATATTACTTGTGTTTTCAGGATCTATACTTGGATAACTTGTTCCTACAAAGTAAGAAGGTGCTTCTGATCTATATAAACTGCTTTCTTCCATAGGTGCAGTGCCTTCAGGTAAAAACGCATCGTCTTGCCAATTTCCTTGTGCATAGCTTGTAGTGGATAAATTGAAGTAAGCCGCTGAACCGGTGAACACGTTGTTTATGATATTCATGTTGGGGGTATTCCCTAGACTAAAAAAGAAGCCTTCATCAATTTGATTCCTAAAAAATGTATTGTCTGGTCCATTGTATCCGTGTGAAGAGTCTGCAACCATATTTCTTCCATAATTACCTTCAAATAAATTGGCATAAGGATAGTTTCCATGTAGGACATATTCTCCAGCCGTATTAGCAGGTAGCATTACATCGGTCCAAAAAGGGTCAGTGGAGTGGTTGTAGGATATTACATTTCCATTTGGACCAGCTTGAAGCAAAACGGAATGTCTTAAATGTTCAAAGATGTTGTTTTCTGCTAGGCAATCTGAGCTGGCAAATTGAAAAACTACGCCATAAGCTTTTCCGCCTCCTCCATAATCGTGTCCCTCTGTAAAATAAGAATCTCGTACAGTTACGTTCTTACAGAATTCCATCCTAACATGAGCAAAATTACACAGTCTACTTTCCAAACAGCTTACCAGGCAGTTTTGGGCATATTGTAAGCTAATATTATTGGTTTGAGCTGTAGTTGAATCGACTCGTTTTAATTTTAGAGTACTAATACTAACATTTTTGATAGGATTTACCTGTTGAATTATGGTGGAGTTAGAATCATAATCTCTTCTAATAATCTCATTCAAGAAAACACTGTCTTGAATAATTGCACTTACGGTAGCTAATTGCCCTGTTTTTCCTACAGCCCAACTAGAATACACCAGATCATTATCATTATCTGATAAGTATATTAATTCACCTTCCACTAAGCTATGATTAGGAATGACCAATATTTGGCTACCTTTTTCTACTGGGGTGAGCACTTCATAAGTAGCTGGAAGGATTTCTCCATGAATTTGAATACCATCTAATGGAGCACCCCCAAGATTAAATAGTAATTCTGTATCATAACCAACTAGGCTTACATTAGAAGTCAAAATAATTGGAGATTCTAGGGTAAAAGAACCTGGTGGTAACTGAATAACTAACTGTGAATCCAATTGTGCATAATCTTGTATAACTAGATTAATGAAATCAGCTGTTAGTTCGGATCCACTCATTAAATCTTCTATGTCAATAGTTTTGGTAGGTAAATCTGCTGGTATGTATCCAGCATCGCTCCAAAAGGGTAGGTCAGGTGTAGTTTGACTACTGATTAGGAATGGAGTAACTAAAAAAAAGAGCAAAAATCGAACGAACATCTGGTTGGATTAAGATGAATAACTGGTTATAGTGTTCGTTCAATCTTAAGTTCGAAGTTTATTTCAACATTTGCAATATTTCTTGAGCAGTTTTATTTGAAGCTCCTGATTGACCTAGTAATTGTCTAAGTTTTTGATAGTCTTTTAACATTTTTGCTCTGCCCGATGGGGCTAAAATAGCTTCAAGTGATGCTTTAAGTGAGGAGGTATTGAAATTTTCTTGAATTAATTCGTCTACCATTGGAGCGTCTGCTATTAGATTGACTAAAGAAATGTATTTAATTTTAACTAAACGTTTTGCAATAGCGTAGGATATCTGGCTTGTTTCATAGCAAACCACTTGTGGAACATCAAATAAAGCAGTTTCCAATGTCGCGGTGCCTGAAGCTACCAAAGCAATATGTGCTTGTTGTAAAAGAGGATAAGTTTGACCTTGAACAATGCTCAATTGCTTATTGCTTTGAAGTTCCGCTGGAATGAATTGATTGTAATAGGAGAGTTGTTGACCTGGTGCAGCTGCAATAACAAAATGGAACTCGGTATAATCACTGAGTACTTGCAACATTTTGGGTAGTATTTTACTAATTTCTTGTTTTCTACTCCCTGGAAGTAATGCAATAATCTTTTTGTCTGTAGATATATCTAAAGGCGCTGGCACATAATTTTGAATAACATCTAGTAATGGATGACCAACAAAGGAAACATCATAACCAAACTTTTGATAGAAAGCTCGTTCAAAAGGCAGGATAGAGAAAACTCGATCAGTTGAACGAGCAATCTTATGTACTCTTGAGCTTTTCCAAGCCCAAATTTGTGGGGATATATAATAGAATACCTTTATTCCTTTGGCTTTTGCCCATTCTGCTATCCTTAAATTAAAACCAGGATAGTCGATTAGTATTAAAGCATCTGGCTCAAATTGTTCTATATCGGCTTTACAAAACTTAATATTTCGTAGGATGGTCTTGATATTCAAAGCGACTTCTATGAAGCCCATAAAAGCTAGATCCTTATAATGTTTAACCAAATGGGCGCCTGCCCTTTCTAATTCTGCTCCACCCCAAGCTCTAGCCTCAATGGGTTCTTGGCTGAGGACTAGAAGCGATTTGAGTAGATTCGAGGCATGTAAGTCACCTGAAGCTTCACCGGATATGAGGTATACTTTCATTTATGGGAAAAGTATGTCTTTAAAATAAAATACCCAAACCACAACGAATACAAAAGTTGGTAGCACAATTCCTCGCATGGTTTGTGTATAACGCCATTTATCATACCTTCTCATGATTATTGCATTCAAGGCAATGGCACAAATAGACAAAGTTCTTTCTCTAAACATTGTGGACATACTTTGTACACTGTCTAATGCACCTGAATCATCAATCAGGGAGAAAATACCCATCATAATGAGATATCCCGAAATAGGGATAAAAGTTCCTAATAATAGTCCAATACCGATATGGTTCTTTTTAGGTATAATTTGCATAAGCTTATTTATTTAGCCAATGGAGTTGTTCTAATGCTTCATACGCAGTTAAATCATGCTTAGAAGGCACTACAGAGATGAATCCATTTTTTAAAGCCCAGAGGTCCGTATTTTCGTCTGAATCGTTCTCATTGAATTCCCCAGTTAGCCAATAGTATTTACCTCCGCGTGGATCCGTAGCCTCTACGTAGGCCTCACTCCAAGCACCATTGGCTTGTCTACAGATTCGAACACCTTTGATGTCGGATCTTTTTAGATTAGGAATATTCACATTAAGTAGGTTAGTGCCACTTAATTTGTGCTCCAAGGTTTGTAAAATAATATTTCTAATAAATGGTTTTGCTTGCTCAAAGTCCGCGTCCCACGAATAGTCTAATAATGAAAAGCCAATAGAATCGATTCCGCTAATAGATGCTTCCATGGCAGCTGACATAGTCCCAGAATAAATAATGTTAATAGAAGCATTAGAGCCGTGGTTTATCCCTGAGATGCATAAATCTATAGTTCTATCCTTGAGTAAAAGATCTCTAGCAAATTTTACACAATCTACTGGTGTCCCTGAACATTCATACGCCTCAAATCTATCATTATAGGTTGGGGCACTATGTACTCTTAGTGGATCTTTTAAGGTTATAGCATGCCCTTGTCCACTTTGTGGTGAATCAGGTGCAACTATTACCAGATCTCCAATCTCGCTCGCTACTTCAACTAATGCTTTAAGTCCTGGAGCAGATATCCCATCATCATTGGTGACTAATATCAATGGCTTCTTCATAGCATGATTTATTTTCCTTGTCAATGAAGTGTAATTATAACGAAAAGCAAACACTTATTGAGGACCACTGTAAATTTTTACCATAAGATTATTCCTTTTAATTAATCCAATGAGCCATCTTTGTTGTTAAGCAAAAAGAATAGACGAACTAAAAGTTACCATGGGAAAAAGAACGGGCGTATTATTAGTCAACTTAGGTACACCAGATCAACCACTTAGGTCAGCAGTTTACAGATATTTGAAAGAATTCCTCTTAGATCGCAGGGTTATTGATATTCCGGCAGTTCCGAGGAATATTTTAGTACGTGGAATAATTGCTCCTTTTAGATCTGGTTCCTCCGCTAAATTATACAAAGAGGTGTGGACAGATGAAGGTTCCCCACTTTTGTTGTATGGCAAGAAACTAAAGGCCTTATTAAGTGAAAAGCTAGATGATAAGTATGTGGTAGCCCTTGGTATGCGTTACCAAAACCCGTCTATTTCATCCGCCTTAGATGAATTGCTAGATGCCCAAGTGGATGAGCTTTTGGTATTGCCTTTATTCCCGCAGTATGCTTCCGCGACCTCAGGATCTGTTATAGATGAAGTAATGAGATTACTTAGACAAATGGATACCATACTTCCTGTGAAATTTATCAATTCATTTCACGATAATGCTGACATGATAAAAGTGTTTGCAGATAATGCTCGGAAATTTGACCTAGACTCTTATGATCAAATCCTATTTTCTTATCACGGTTTACCACAAAGGCAATTACGGAAAGGGGATAGAACAAAATGTCATTGTCTGAAAGTAGAAAATTGCTGTGCATCCATTACTGATGCGAATAAGTTTTGCTATTCCGCTCAGTGTTTTGCAACTACAAAATTGATAGCAAAAGAACTGGGTTTGAAAGCAGACCAATATGAAACTTGTTTTCAATCTAGATTAGGGAAAGATCCATGGACACAACCATATACTATTAATTTGATTGAAGAAGTTGCCAAAAAAGGAGGTAAACGGATCTTAGTATTTTCTCCCGCTTTTGTAGCTGATTGTTTGGAGACGATAGTTGAAATAGGAGTAGAATACCAAGAAGAATTTGAAGAATGGGGCGGAGAACAAGTTGACCTAGTACCAAGCCTAAACGATGATCCTCGGTGGGTCAATGCTGTTGCAGGCATTATTGAAAGCAATATTTAGAAAAGCGGCATTAGTTTTGTAGTTTGGCATTTTAACCACACGAAAGTTTTTGAATGGAATATCAGGATATCATCAAGGAGATGAAACGAGGAGATTATCGCCCAGTTTATTTTCTCCATGGTGAGGAACCCTATTTCATTGATGCTATAAGCGATTTTGTAGAGGCCAATTGCCTTAATGAGAGTGAAAAAGCGTTCAATCAGACCATTCTATACGGGAAAGATATTTCTTCGCCTACTCAAGTATTAGACTCCGCACGTCGAATGCCTATGATGGCGGCTAGGCAATTAGTTATGATCAAAGAGGCACAATCCATGAATGCCATTGATGGATTAGCTTCATATATCAAACAACCTGCATTATCTACTGTCTTAGTAATCTGCCATAAACATAAGAAATTAAGGATGAATACCACATTTGGTAAATTGGTCAAACAACATGCCTTAGTTTTTGAATCTAAAAAGCTTTATGACAATCAAGTTGGGGGATTTATAAAGAAATATATCAAATCATTGAAGTTGGATATTGAAGAGGATGCAACTATCCTTTTATCAGAATATTTGGGTACCAACCTTGGAAAAGTAGTCAATGAGCTCGATAAGCTTGCACTTAATTTAAGCCCTGGATCATCTGTCAATGTTAAACATATTGAAGAAAATATTGGTATCAGTAGGGAGTACAATGTATTTGAATTACAAAAAGCCTTGGCATTAAATGATAAGACTAAGATTCACAGAATAGTTAAGTTCTTTGCTGCTCAACCCAAAACTAATCCCTTTATTGTGGTGGTTGCCTCCCTGTATAATTTCTTTTCAAAGGTGTTAGTATATCATGAGGTTGCCAAAAAGTCTGAACCCGAAATTTTAAAAGCACTGAATTTGCGGTCTTCCTTTTTTTTGAAAGACTACAGAGTTGCCGCAAAGACATTTTCTTATCAACGAACCCTAAGTATTATTCAAATTCTTCATGAATATGATCTAAAATCAAAGGGGGTAGATATCAATTTGACCTTAATACCAGAAGGAGATTTGTGCAGAGAAATGATTTTTAAGATTACACATGCTTAAGTCCTATTGAGATGATCGATGAGTATAACACATTAGTAGAACCAAGTACTGGTGAGCTAAAAGATAGGGGCTCTAAGTTTTTCGCATATGCCTTTCCAGTCTATAGTTCAGTAGACATAGACCAGGCATTGGAATCAGTAAAAAAACAACATATCAAAGCTAGGCATCATTGTTTTGCTTGGAGAATAGGTACAGATGGCAATCAATTTAGAGCAAATGACGATGGGGAACCTTCTGGGACAGCTGGAAAACCTATCCTAGGTCAAATAGACAAGTTTCAATTAACTAATGTTTTTATAGTGGTTGTCAGATACTTTGGGGGGACTTTATTAGGCGCTTCTGGTCTAATCAATGCATACAGAGGAGCTGCTGCTATAGCCTTAGAAAAAGGAACTATCATCCAAAAGTTAGTGGAGGATATATATGATATTCAGTTTGACTATTCTATTATGAGTCAGGTAATGAATGCGATTAAAAAGCTACAATTAAATGTCATCAAGCAATCTTTTGAGGAAGAACCCTCCATATCATTTAGTGTACGAAAATCAGAAGTGGATACTACTTTGATGCAG
This sequence comes from Mesoflavibacter profundi, assembly GCA_964225135.1. Classification (GTDB taxonomy): domain Bacteria; phylum Bacteroidota; class Bacteroidia; order Chitinophagales; family Saprospiraceae; genus AM-2324. Next base: position 1,819 of record CAXQNQ010000065.1, on the reverse strand, counting down.
TTAAAAGCAATAGTTGGGGGACTTCGTTTAGAGGAAATAGAGGAGGATACCCAAATAGAAGGTTTGAAATTCAACTTTTTAAGGCAGATTTGATAGACTAATGCATTTATGAGCTTTGGCATACAAAAAAAGTCTTGAAAAAAGCTTTTTTTTGCTAAAATAGACCTTATAGGTCTGTCAAACACTTATGAGAAAACACATTTTTATGAAGAAACTATCGATTGCATTGTTGATAGCTTTCACGATGCTGAGCATATCCTCAATATCTGCTCAGGATCTGACAACTATGAAACACCGTTTACACTTCAGGGTTCTTTTTGTAGACTATGCTGGACCTAATGGGTATTCAACAGATTCTGTTGGAATAACTAATGGTATTGAGTTTGGTTACACTAACCTTATTACTAAGAACTTTGCTTTTTCTATTCCAGTAAAATATAATCTAGCCAACTTTGATGGCAAATCTAATGCTACCAATATGTTGAGTATTGATGCCGTAGGTAGGTTGCAAGCTTATAATGAGTCCGTTAAAGTGATTCCTTATGCCTTGTTTGGTGGGGGTATTGCTATGGAAAGAGATTCAGATCTAAATATTCAATTTCCTGTTGGAGGAGGATTCCAATACCGATTGGCACCACACTCCATGATTAGTTTACAAGGGGAATACCGATTCTCACAGAAGGAAAATAGAAATAACTTACAAATTGGGATAGGGGCGAATTTTGTACTTGGCAAAGTTGATCCTGATGAGACAGAGCAAGATTTGGATGGAGATGGAGTGCCAGATGCTATGGATGAGTGTCCAGAGGATGCAGGTCCAAAAGTACTTAATGGTTGTCCTGATCGTGATATGGATGGTGTCATTGATAAGCTTGATGCTTGTCCAGATGAGCCTGGACCAGCGGATAATCAAGGTTGCCCAGATAATGATCGGGATAAAGATGGAATTGTGAATGAATTAGATGCATGTCCAGATCAAGCAGGACCTCCAGAAAACAATGGTTGTCCAAATGGAGATAGAGATGGAGACGGACTTCTAGATCTTAACGATGATTGTCCAGATCAAGCAGGACCTATAGATAATAGAGGTTGTCCTCTATCTGATAGAGATGGAGACGGCGTTATTGATAGTAAGGATAAATGTCCAGATGAATATGGACTAATTGAATTGTTTGGTTGTCCAGATGGGGACTTTGATGGAGATGGTATTCCAGATAGTAAAGACTTATGTCCAAACATGGCAGGTCCAGATTCGACAGGTGGTTGTCCTGAAATGAAGAAAGAAGAAAAAGAAATGCTTGAATATGCAGAACAAAATGTGGAGTTTGAATTTTCTAAATCTAGACTATTATCTGACTCATACCGTATTTTGGATCAAGTAATCAATCTCTTAGAGATATATCCTGACTTCAAAATTGAGCTTATAGGTCATACCGATGATATTGGGCTTGAAGTAAATAATATGCAGCTTTCAATTGATAGAGCACAGGCTTGTGCGGATTATATGGCGGCAAAGGGTATTGACGAATCTAGAATGACTGTTATAGGTCGAGGGGAATTAGAACCACTCGAATCCAATTCAACGGATGAAGGGCGTAGTCGTAATCGACGAGTAGAATTTAATATTCTAGGACAAGAATAAAAAAAAGCCACCCATTTGGGTGGCTTTTTTTATGAACTATTAATAAAGAAATCTGTATAATATATAGTATTTATAATATATAATAATTTGTTTTATTTGAGAAGGTATTTATTTTGTGAATAAATCCAAAAACGTTCTACAAACTAATTGTCTTAATCATGAGAAAACAATTACTCT
>CAXQNQ010000064.1:0-16258 GCA_964225135.1 Mesoflavibacter profundi | reverse complement strand
CACTAAGCCTTCAAAGGTTTTATTGTAGTTTTTTGGTGCATAACCTCCCCAGGCATCGGGTACATCTCTTAATAAACTTTTAGGGCTAATCTTATGCGCATCAATGGCTTTTGCAAATAATATGGGTTTAAGCACAGAACCTGAACTTCTAGGTGCTTGAATCATGTCTACAAATGGCTGATAGGTGCTCGATAGCTTTGGAGTGTTGCCAATGTAAGTTATAACCTCGTTCTTTTCCATATCAATTACTAGTACACCCACATTATGCACATCCAGGTGATTGATGCGGTCATAATATCGACTTACAATATCATTACACTGCAATTGTAATTCATAGTCTATGGAAGATTGAAATTGCGCTTCATTAGGATATTCAGCGACTAGTTTTTGTAGTAGATGTTGAGCATGCTTAGGAAGCACTTGTGGCTTTTCAGGCAAAGGCTCTAATATAGCCAAGTTATAATCCTCCTGTGTAATTTTCTGATGTTCCAGTAAGGATTTCAGTAAACGATTCCTCTTTTCTTTTAAGGCAGTTCTGGAGCGTCCTGGATGGATCAATCCAGGTGCATTGGGCAATACGGCAAGCATGCAAGATTCTGCCCAAGATAATTGATGATGATCTTTTCCAAAATATCGCCAGGAAGCAGCATCAAGACCAATAATATTACCTCCAAATGGTGCATTGGAAGCATACATCTTTAATATAGCTGTTTTGGAATATCGGAACTCAAGTTGTAAGGCAAAAAGCATTTCCTTCAATTTCCGGAGGTAGCCTCGCTTTCCTTTTTGACTTGCCATGCGGGCAATTTGCATACTCAGTGTGCTAGCACCTTGTCTTTTTTTACCTTGAAGATTGTTCCATAAAGCACGACCAAAACCTCTTGGGTCAATGCCTGCATGGCCATAGAAGTTTCTATCCTCAAAATGGATAAGTGCAGTTTCAAATTTATTGGATAAGCTGTCTATATCATGAAAATGCCATTGCCCATCTGTTGCAATCTTTGCGCCTAATAAATGTTGATCCTTCGACAATAGGATAGGAGAGGTAGGTCTATCGAATATTGTTTTTGGAAATAAAAGGACAAAGCCCAACAAAGGAAGTACCAATGGACGAAAAAATCTTTTCCAGGCTTGCTTCGTTATCATTACCTTCCTATCCGTACTCATAAAGGAAATAGAATATGTTCAATTCGATTTCGAAGGTCCAAGTTATATCCCTCAAATGGTTCTTGTCTTAGGTTGGTACTATCCGCTCTCATAATCATCATAAAATGATCTGCTAGGATTTCGTCTGGATGAATAATATAATCTGTATTGGTTCCAATTAGATTGTAATATGCAGGAATAAAAGTGGACATTGATAAGGTTGAATTTCCAATGGAGTCTGTTAGAACGGTGTAAGAACCATCACCAAGGGATTGCACTTCGTATAAGAGAAATTGAAAATTAGCAAATAAACCTTTATTGAATGCAGGAGAAGGTACACTTACTAGCAAAGGAATAACTCGAGTTGTTCCATTTGATGTTTCCAGTTCGCAGGTCCAATCAATATCTAAACCATCAGGGTTGTAAACCATTCGGTTTGCTAAGTTTGCTGGGAAGTTTATACCAGTTGTTTTTTCAAATCCAACAGTTTCATATAGTGCTTTTCGCTTGGATGGATTGTATCTGGAATAAATATGAAAGAGCTCATGCAGCATAACTCCTGAAAAGGCTGAACTATCTGCCTTAGCTAATACATTCTGTGGAATAATAATACAATTCTCTCTCGTGTAGTAAACCGAATTACCATAATGTCTACCAGCAACTTTAATTAACAAAATGGAATCTGGCATTTGGAGTTGCTCCATTTTAGAATTTTTATACAAGTCATCAAAAATCCTTAATACAAAATTCTTCTCTGATGCTGAAAAGTCCATTACATCGGCCTTTAAATAAGCTATATATGCTTCTTTCCAATCTTTCTCGGCAAGCTTAGTTTCTGGCTTTGATTTCATTTGAAGAGCAGCCTCTGTTTGATTTATTTTGCTGAAGAAACCTTCTTCTAAGTCTTGGGTAATGTGGTACTTGGCCAAATCGCCTTCAATGAGGTAAACTGGACCAGTTGAGTTTTTTTGTTCTTGGGCTTGACAAGCTAGCAATACTAGAAGATGGCAACTCAGCATGAAGTATTTAAGCATGGGTTCAAATTTTATGATGGATAAGGAATATGAATATAAAAAACCAGTACCAATTTAGGTAGTGATACAAGGTTAATTACCTTTTTTTATTGGTGCTTTTATTTGTTCTTTTTATACTGAATTGTATTTTATAGACTATATCGAATGATTATTGCAAAAGCTTTGTTAGTTTTCCTGTAGATAACAATCCAGATTCCGATTATTTATTGTTCAGCAAAACCTAAAATTAAATTTAAATGCCTAAAGCTATACCTGCCTTTACTTTTGTGAATACTGATAAGGAGTTAGAACGTATCTGTAAACAATTGTCAAAGGAATCCTGGTTGTGTTTTGATACAGAATTTGTGGGCGAGAAAAGATATTTGACCTTACTTTGCTTAATTCAAATTAGTTGCGGTGAGGGTCATTATATTATTGATCCGCTGGCTATTAAAGATTTGAATCCTTTCCTAGACTTAATTCAAGATCCTGCTATTCTAAAGATTACACATGCTGGTGAAAATGATTTTAGACTACTTTACCAAAACTATGGTATCCTTCCCAAATCGGTATTTGATACCCAATTAGCATCTGCTTTTATCGGATATAAGTATCCTGTAGCATTTTCTAGATTGTTAGAGGCTGAATTGAAGGTTAATTTGAGTAAAGGTTATGCAGTAACCAATTGGGAGCAAAGACCTATCAATGAGAAATTGATTGAGTATGCACTAAATGATGTAATATACTTGCGTGAATTGGCTGATCAAATTATGGATAAGCTTAATAGTATGGGTCGATATGAATGGGTAGAAGAGGAGATGAAAAAAATGGAATTGGAAAATTCTTACGTAAAAAATATCTTTTCTGATGTCCTGAAAAATTCTAAAATCAAGTCTTTACGTAAGAAAGAGCAAGTGTTCTTACTAAGAATAACCAAATGGAGAGATGATCAGGCTAAGCACTTGAATTACTCTAGAGAGATGGTTTTGTCCTCCAGTAATTTGAATCATATTGTTAGAGCTATTCATTCAGGAAAAGAGGCCTTATATAAGAACAGACGTTTACGGGAAAACTTTGTTAGAAAATGGGGGGATCTGTTTTGGGACATGTATAGTGCACCGGCTACAGAAGAAGAACGCGAGCTCTTGGATTCTATTCCAAGGGGTTCCTCTGAAAATAAGCAAGAAGATTTAGTTCTTGAATTACTGCATTTATTGATTAAGTATAAGTGTCAAGAAGAACAAATGTCATCCTCTATTGTGATGCCGCGAAGCTATATCAAGGAAATCAAAACAAGTGGCGAAATTCCAGAAGATTTTATCTATGGTTGGCGAGGTAAATACCTAGGTGAGGCTTTATTGAACTGGATAAGAAATAAGGATGGAATCGAAATAACCTTTGATCCAGATCGCTTAGAATTGAGACCAAGAGGTGGTAAATAAAAAAAGTCCCGAATCAATTCGGGACTTTTTTTATTCCTTTTAAAGGGCTGAGAATTTAGTGTGATAAGTAGTCTTGTTATTCCATATTTGAAGCATATAAATTCCATTTAAAGGCTGAATTAATTCTATTCCTTGTCCATTAATCTGCCCTTCTTGAATGAGCTTACCGTTTAAGTCAAATATTTGATATGGATTCTTGTCTAGTGTTGCTTTATTGAGTAATAATTTATTACTCTGAACTGGATTAGGATATACGTGAATCCCCAAATCTTTTAAATCAAAAGTGGATGAAACATAGTCAATGACATCACTATAAAATACACAGCCTTGGTTGGTGGTGTACTCCACAAAGTAGCTTCCAGTTGCGGAGATATCCAAGGAAGCTGAGTTAGCATTTTCTAATAGCTCATCATTGAAATACCACTGATAACTATCATACAAGTCGGTTATACTTATAGCACTTCCTGCCAACAGAATCGTCTCATTTGGATCTAATTCAATAATGGCATCATAGTTATCTGATGTCAATGCACAATCATTGATGGAGTAGATATATGAAATAGAGCCATTCGTACTAACTTGGAGCGTATTTAAAGAACCACTTTGGATCAATTCATTATTTTGGTACCACTGGATGGAATCATAAACGGCTTCAACCGTAAAAGTGATGGTATCTCCATCGCAATATGGCCCCTCCGGAGTAATAGTTGGTATACTTTCAGGAACAATTGTCAAATTCAAGTTTATTAATTCACTACTGGAAGTACAATGCTGATTACTTCCAATGACCTGTAGCATTCCTTCTTCACTTAATTGAATGTTAGGTTCAGTACTTATTTCAATACTATCTAAGACCCAAGAAATAGACTCCATTTCTTCTGATAAAGATAAACTTAAGGTATCCCATTCACATAAGTTGGTATTATCTGCGCCTACTATTTCTACTACAGGATAACTAGCTGCTACAATAGGAGCTATTTCGAGGTTCTCCGGTTCTAAAACAAATAAGCCGTTTCTAACGTCAGAAGCTATTATGTTTCCAGATGGAAAATAGGGGTATACTCCCCAACAACCTCTAAATCCAGCATAATTATCGTTATCAGGATCGGTGTCATAAGAAGCCACCTTTACAGCCTGATTCGGATCTGAAAAGTCATACACTTGAACACCATCATGATAATACGATAGGAATACATAATCTCCTCTAACAAATGGATTATGAACGATACTAGCAGTGTCCGCTGGTGCCAGGAGTGTTGACCTAAATAGACTCGTTACATCCATATCAGAAAGATCACTAGTATTAACAATTTTTAGCGAGGTGTTATGTGTCTCGTCAGCCATAATCAAATGATTTCCATCATTACTTAACCAACTGGAATGATTATATCCACTTTGAGGATAGTCATCTAAAATGCCGAGAATAACTGGATTTTGGGGATCAGCTAAATCATATACATAAAGCCCATTAAATCCATGTGAACAATAGGCAGTATCATTTCTTACATATAAATCGTGTACGTATCCACCCGGTAAAGCTATAGAGCTTATTAAGGTTGGATTTTCAGGTGTTTGACTCAGGTCTAGTATTACCAATCCATTACTTTGGGTGTTTGTGCCCGGAGCATATAATTTAGCATTTAACGTGTCAATGAAGATATTATGCGCTTTGCCAAAGAATGCATCTGTTTGTAATACTTTTGAAACCGAATCAGGAACGTAAGACATATCAAATACTTGGAGACCTTCATTACAACTATCACAAACTCCATACACATAGTTTCGATAGGTTTTGTAGTCTCTCCATATGGTATTCGCTCCTGCGGCATAAAAGTTGATTTCGATTGGATTAGTTGGGTCCTCCAAATCAAAAAAGTGGGTATAGCTGGCAGAACCCATTATACCATACTCTCTTCCTGTACAATCCACATAACCCCAACAATCATTATATGTTATGCTACCTGCACTAGGCATAGTGTCTATATCCCAGTTAGCCAGAAGATTTAGGTTGAAATTTTGGTTTTGTGCCTTAAGTTGTCCAATGCACCATATTGTGCAAATGCTCATTAAACAAATTTTGATTAGCTGCATGTATTTGTATATTTAATGAAGATTGTAATCAAACACAAGGTAGAAAAAATTCAAAGATTCATAAGCCGTACGGTAGGCATTTTGCTGCTTAAGTAAAAATCAGGCATTTTGGAAAACAGTGATTTATTAATAGTTGAAAAACTTGTAGTTAGCTCGCCAAAAGAAGTTTTGGTAGGTCCACTAGATCTTTGCTTAAAAGCAGGTTCATTTACTGCATTAATTGGAGCTTCTGCTGCTGGAAAATCACTATTAGCCAAGTCATTGATTGGACTTAATAGTTTTGCTGGATTACAGGAATCTATGGGGAGCTATAATTGGAAAGGTAATCCCTATGAGCCATCCGATTTAGGCAAACTGAGAGGTAGAGCTATTTTTTACCTTTTTCAGGATAGTTTGCTCTCCTTCAGCCCATCCAAAACTATAGGCAAACATCTAGAAGATTTTGTTACTGCAAATGATATTAATATAGATCAAAAAGAGATCCAATCTTGGTTTAAAAAGGTTGGATTAGACCATTCAGTAGACTGGCTAACTAGGTATCCTTTTGAAGTTTCTGGTGGGCAATTACAGCGTATTGCTTTTGTATTCGCCTTAATAGCTCCAGCTGAACTAATTATTATTGATGAACCGACTTCTTCTCTAGATATATTACTGAAATTAGAAGTTCTAGCATTGATCAAGGAAGCATTCAGTGCTCAAGGAAAAGCGGTGTTACTGATTAGTCATCAGTTAAAGTTGATCCAAGCTTTTGCGAAGGACTATATCTTTTTGGATCAGGGGCAAGTCATTATTCATGGAGATCTGGAAATGTTAAGGAATAGTTCACATCCTAGTATTCAGGCATTCATCCAGGCATCTGAGTCCAAATACTCTATTGAAAAAAGTCGAAAGGATTATAGCCAATTGATTGAGGTTCAAGGTTTACAGGTGAAGTACAAGCAAGATGATAATTGGTTCAAAAAAGTATATGCAGTTGCAGTGGATCAGGTAGATATTCGAATACCTAAGCAGGGTATTATTGGCTTGATTGGCGTTTCTGGATCTGGAAAGTCGAGTATAGCCCTTGCATTAGCTGGATTGAAGGCTTATAAATCGAATGCTATTCATCTAAATGAACAATTAGCTACGGAGGAAGCTATAGGGAAGGCTGGACGATTGATTCTTCAACATCCGGCTTCTAGTTTAAATCCCAAACTAAGGGTTAGGGAACACTTAGAGGAAGCATGTAAGATTGGATCAGTTAATCCAAATCAGGTGGATGATTTTATTCAGGAGCTGTTGTTGTGGGTTGATTTAAATCCAAGTGTTTTAGATCAATATACCACCGAGTTATCAGGAGGGCAAGCACAGCGACTAGCTATTATCCGAGCGCTTGCTACTCAACCCACATATTTAATATGTGATGAATGCTTAAGCTCTTTAGATCCGGTCTCTAAGCAAACTATGATTACCTTGTTTAAAAGAATTAATCAAGAACGGGGTATTTCTATATTATTGATTAGTCATGATATTGATGTTATCCAGGAATTGTCCGATCAATATATATTTATCGATGAGGGGAGGTTAGTTTCTAATGGTTTTACTATTGATCTAAATCGATCTAATCATCCTAAGCTTAAAGCTATCATAGCTGCTAGTCAATAAAAAAGTCCTGAAGTACAATACTTCAGGACTTTTTTTATTCCAGTGGAAATATTTTAGTTCGCTACCATTACTGGGATTGAACGATAACCTTCTGGAGTTTTAATCGATACAAAGTAGTAACCATTAGGTTGATCAGTGATATCTAACTGAAGCGTTTGCTCCTGAACATGATCAAAGAATCTAGTTTCAACTACCTTTCCATCATAGTTGATGACATCAATTCTGATTTTATCAGCTGTCTCATCTAAAAGTAAATCTACATTGATTAGACCAGCAGAAGGGTTAGGATAAGCCTTTACTTTATCATCATCTAACTTTGCTAGATTATCAGTAGAATTAACCGTGTAATCCATGTGTAATCTTGCTCTACAAGATACTGTAGACCATCCTGTGTAAGTTGCTCCTGCTCCAAAACTTAGAATAGTTGTACTAGTGTACCCATAGTCAACAGATGAAGATCCTGTGAATGCAATAGAACGAGTCGCATCAGCTGCATTACCTTTATATTCTACAGCAGCATAATATACGTTTCCTCCTGTAAGTTCTACACCTGGTTCATTGGTAGCAATATTAATTAATTCAGTCATTATTGGAGGATCATCAGTTGTTTCACCACCAATAATGATGTATTGACCAAATCCAATAACGCCAGGTAATGCAGTTTCGTAAGATTCAGAAGATGCTGCATTAAAATCTATTGTTCCATCTTGATTAACATCTGCATCATAAAGTAATGCTGTTACATAGTTGGAAGATTCTGCATTGTAAGTAACTAGTGTATCTCCATTACCAATACCGAATGAAATATGGGTAGCCAAGGATAATGAATCAGTAATTGGTTGGTATAAAGATGCATACCAATACACATAACTACTTCCTTGGAATACTCCATCATTATAAGCAGAAGTCACACCACCGTTATTATCAGTAGAGAATTCAGTTTCAGTCATCTCAAAGTTAGTCTCCTGGATATCTGTATTGTAAGAAGTTGTATACGCTATCGTATAAACTCCTAACTCGTCTGGAGTATAATCAATAGAGAAAGTAACCAATGTATCTACACCAGCCAAAAATTCTTGGATAACTGCTGATGCTGATTGAGTAGAACCAGACGGAGTGGTTATATCACAGTAAATCTCAGCATTATCAATTGTACTTGCCGTTGTATTGATTACTTGAACGCCTAGTGTTGGAAGTGGTTGTGAATGTTCCAAAGGAGTAGAATAAGCCCAGTTGGTGATTGGGCGATACATACCTGGAACTTGAAGTAGGATTTCTACATCAACACCATTGTTGATTTCTGCTTTGATTTCTTCACAAACCTCAAAAGGTATCATGGCAGAAGGAACAGTAGAAAGACCAGCATAGTCACCACCTGCAGCCATTCCAATAACACCACCTCCAGGTTGGTTGTTACAAATAATAACTGCCGTAGCTCCTGCTTGCTCACCGAAATATACCTTGTCAGAAAAGAAACAAGAACCACGATCAACTAAAGCAATTTTACCAGCAACTTCAGTTGGATTAACTAGAGCTTCACAAGCTTCATTAGGATCAGCAAGTGCTAATACACCTGAAATCGATTGTCCAGATGTTAATTCACCACCAAAACCTGCTGCAGGTGACCCAACTTCATATTGTCCAGCAATTCCTGCAGGGGAATTGATAAAGAACTGAAGATCTTGAGCTTGTGTTGCAGCTATAGTTAGTAGTGAGAAGACGAAAAGAGAGTAAAGTTTTTTCATAAACTGTTTGATTAAGATTATTTACGTATTAATTCGAGTAATTTTATCTAACAAAATAACACATTAATATAAAATCAAGAAATATTTTAAGATTCTTGCAACCCTCGAGAACTATTATTTGTCCTTTTGGTAGGATTAGTCTGATTTACTTATTACTTTTAAATAGCCAAACACATAGAATATGAAACCCGAATTCTCTACTCTTGCGCGAAAAAGACTCTTGATGGGCCTTGTGGTTGTTAGTATAGCAGCTTACAGCTTCTTGATGTATGAAAATAAACGTTTCAGTGCGGAATTGCACACGGATCAGATTCCTGTGCCTCAAGAGCAACTTGTTCCTTCCATTATAGTTATTAAGAAGGTTTGCGAGCAAGTCTTCCACTGGTCTAATAGATAGACAAAAAAAGTCCCGAATGATTTCGGGACTTTTTTTTATGTTGTTTTCAATAAGAATTTATTCTTTTTACCGTTTTCAATCATTAAATATTGCTGTTGCATCAAGTCTGATTGATGAATCGTATGATCAATAGAATTGATTTTCACCTTATTGATGGCTATGGCATTATTAGCTATTGCTTTCCTAGCTTCTCCTTTTGATTTCAAAATAGTAGTATGTTCGGTCAACAAATCAATGATATTGATCGCTTGATCAAAGATGGAATTATCACACTGGAAGGTGGCAATTTCACCAGCTACTGTTTCGAATTCTTCTGAGGTCATGGAGCCCAGTGCTTCAGCAGTTGCTTTTTTATTGAATAACAGATCACTAACCTTTAAAACACTTTCATAAGCAGCTGGTGAATGCACCCTACAGGTTAGTTCTTCTGCTAAAAGTCTTTTTAACTGTTGAGGATTTTCTCCGTGTTCTTCCCACATAGCATCAAACTCAGCTTTTGATTTCAGTGTGAAGTATTTAAAAAAGTTTGGTAAATCTCTATCGTCCGCATTAATCCAGAATTGGTAGAATTTATATGGACTCGTTAATTTTTCATCTAACCATATATTGCCTTGTTCGGATTTACCAAATTTCTTGCCGTCTGCCTTAGTTAATAGGGGAGTAGTAACTGCATAAGCTTTTTGATTTAGATTTCTTCGGATAAACTCTGTACCAGAGGTAATATTTCCCCATTGATCCGAACCACCCATTTGAATGGAACAATCATACTTACTAAATAAACATTGGAAATCGTAAGCTTGAAGTAATTGATAGCTGAATTCAGTAAAAGAAAGGCCAGTTTCCATTCGGTTCTTTACTGAATCCTTTGAACTCATATAGTTAACCGTTAGCGTTTTTCCTACATCTCTCAAGAAATCTAGTACATTCATGTTCTTGTAGAAATCTAGATTATTGATAATAAGCGCTTTATTTTCCCCCTCAAAATCTAAGAACTTTTTGACTTGTTCCATCTGGAATTGGAGGTTACTATCCAGCTCATCAAAGGATTTTAACTCCCGTTCTTTGTCTTTACCAGATGGATCCCCAATTCGTCCAGTAGCTCCTCCCATTAATACGATGGGTTGGTGACCGGATAATTGAAAAAGTCTTAATAGCATGATTTGCACATAATTTCCTATAGTCATGGATGGAGCAGTAGGGTCAAACCCTATGTATCCAACACATTTTTTACTATTTAAATGCGCTTCAATCTCAGGTGTAGAATCGTGGAGCATTCCTCTCCACTTCAATTCTTCAATAAAATTCATATGTAGTACTTATCCTATTAATCTGCTAAAAGTCTCAAATTTAGAAAAATCTATGATGAAAAGAGTTAAGCTGGAATTAAATCCACTTGCTAAAGTGCGATTTGAATGCGGTTTGTTTATTTTGTGCGGGTAAGTTCCAATGGTATGATATGAAAGTAGCTTTTTTTATTGCTAAAAGGGCCATGCAATCCAACAAAGGGGGATACTCTGGTTTTATCATTCGATTAGCCACTATTGCAACAGCTTTGGGCTTAGCCGTCATGATTATATCTACCTCTATGATTACGGGCTTTAAAAATCAAATATCAGACAAGATTTTTGGATTTTGGGGGCATATTCATCTAACAGATTGGGATGCCAACCGCTCCATATATAAAAGCAATCCCTTCCTATATGATTCTAGCTTGGTCCATCAACTAGAGCAAATAGAAGCTATGGAAGTGGAACTTAATCTGTTCCAGAACGGTGTTCGATCTTTTGAACGTGTAGCTACTCAGGGTGGCGTACAATACCTGCATTCCTTCGCTGTACTTGCAGCTGTTATGGAATCAAAAAATGAACATGAAGGCTTAATTCTTAAAGGACTAGGAGCAGATTTTGATTGGTCTAGGTTTCAAAAATATATTAAAGCGGGAGAAGTTTTAGATGCAACTTCAGATACACTCCACCACAAACAAATTTTAATTTCAGAACAGACTGCAGCTAGAATGAATTTGGAGTTGGGTGACCGCTTGAGAATCAATAAGATTCAAGATGGTCGCCAGCAATCTAGGGTGATGGAGGTTAAAGGCTTTTATAAAACTGGCTTGGAGGAATATGATAAGAAGTTTGCCTTAGTCAACCTTTCAACCATTCAATCCTTCAATAATTGGGATTCTAATCAAATTGGCGGCTACGAGATTTTTATAGATGAATTAGACGACCTGCCTATTCTAACTTATGAGATCAATGGGCAATTAGTTAGTAATCAAAGTGGACTGCATGCGGATAGTATACGCGATAAATTCCCAAGGATATTTGAGTGGCTCGACTTGCAAGATGTAAACAAACAAGTAATCCTTGGCCTTATGCTGTTGGTTGGGATTATTAATATGGTTACTGCATTATTGATCCTCATATTGGAGCGCACTCAGATGATAGGTACATTAAAAGCAATGGGGTACACTAATGGAAAGATTCAACAAGTGTTCTTGTACTTTTCTGGCCATATTTTAATCAAGGGTGTCTTTTGGGGCAATGTGATGGGTATTGGAATTTGTTTACTTCAAAAATATTTCGAGTTTATAAAATTGTCAGAGGCGGATTATTATTTAGCAACGGCACCTGTAGAGATTCCGATCCTAGAAGTATTAGGATTGAACCTACTATGTTTTGTAGTGACTATGTTCTTTTTAGTGGTCCCAACCTATCTAGTGAGTAAGGTGAAGCCTGTTGATGCCTTGAGATTTACCTAGTATTTATTGGTCTTCTAGGAACGATTGCCGTTGATTTTAGTGTTTGAAACGTGGAAGTAAAGGGAAGTTTACTTACCTTCAGGCTGATTTTCCGTAAACCCTATAGTTATGATCCAGTACTATATCAAAAAAGACGGACGAATGGAGTCCCTGCCACAAGCCGAGGCAGGGTGCTGGATAAATATATCACCTCCCTTTACAAATGAGGAGCTGGAAGAGGTTTCAGCTACCTATGATATACCATTAGATTTCTTGACGGATTCGCTGGATGTTGATGAGCGTTCTAGATATGAAAAAGAGGAAGATGTGCGCCTTATTGTTATTAATGCACCCATCAAGAACGATTTTCAAAGTGAAATAGCTTCAAACTATGTGACCATACCAATTGGTATTATCCTCACTTTAGATCATATTGTAACTATTAGTTCACACGGTAATGTAGTCCTAAATTCTTTCGTTAAGAATGCTGTCAAGCATTTTGATCCTTCTAATGAGTGCCAGTTTGTATTGCAAATCTTCGAACAGACGGTGTTTCATTATTTAAGATGTTTGAAACAACTAAACTTGAAGCGTAATCTTATTGAGCAAGAACTATATGATTCAAGTAGGACTAAAGATTTAAAGGAATTGTTGTCCATAGAAAAGAGTTTAGTCTTTTTTGTTAATTCATTAAGTTCTAATGAACTGCTCAAAATGAAAATGAAACGAACTGATTTCTTACGCATTCAACAAGATGAGGATTTAACGGACTTCTTTGAAGATATTATCATTGATAATTCACAGGCCCTAGAGATGGCCAACGTATATACTAACATCCTGAATGGAACCATGGATGCTTATAGTTCTATCATTAGCAATAATTTGAATAAAGTTATTCAGCGCTTAACCTTAGTAACCATCATTTTAATGGTACCGACTTTGGTTGCTTCCTTCTTTGGTATGAATGTTCCAGTGCCTTTCGAAAAAACAAACAGTGCCTTTCTTTTTATCATTATTGTATCTGCTGTTATCAGTCTTTTGATTGTATGGTACTTCCAGCGAAAGCGAATGTTTTAAAAGAGGTTTAAGCAATTTGTTATCAAATTAGTTACATTTTTTTCAGGTCTACACAAACCTGTTTTCCACACTGTTAGTAAAAGTTGTATCGCTGAAAAGTGGCTTAAATATTGAGGTTTTTAAAGTTATCCACAAAATGTGGAAAAAAAGCACTCCATAAAAGAATCACTTCGGTTATCTTAGTAGTTACAATTAAGAATGTACACATCTCCCCCCTCTTAATAATAAAATATTTTTTTTGACACGGTTCAATGTCTCATGATATTAACCTTTAGAATCTATTGAATTAATCGATCTGAATCATCTTAACTTCAACATTTAACGATATGAACCAAGTAAATAACGAGCCGATACTGGCGGACAACCCAGGCAGATTTGTTCTCTTCCCAATCGAACACGATGACATCTGGAATTTTTACAAGAAATCTGAAGCAAGTTTTTGGACTGCAGAAGAAATTGACCTTTCTGCGGACTTAGTAGATTGGAAATCTAAATTGAACGATAATGAAAGACATTTCATAAAGCACGTTCTTGCATTTTTTGCAGCAAGTGATGGTATTGTAAATGAAAACTTAGCAGAAAATTTTGTGGCTGAAGTCCAATACACTGAAGCTAAGTTCTTCTATGGTTTCCAAATTATGATGGAAAATATCCATTCTGAGACTTATTCTCTTCTTATTGATACATACATCACAGATACCGCAGAGAAAAATAAATTATTCAATGCCATTGAAACAATGGATTGTGTCCGTAAAAAAGCGGACTGGGCACTTAGGTGGATTGATGAAGGATCATTCCAAGAAAGACTGATTGCTTTCGCTGCCGTTGAAGGTATATTTTTCTCAGGTTCTTTTTGCTCTATCTTTTGGTTGAAAAAGCGTGGACTGATGCCTGGGCTTTCTTTCTCCAATGAATTAATCTCCCGTGACGAAGGTATGCACTGTGATTTTGCCTGTTTGTTGTACAACGACCATGTGGTGAATAAATTAGGTGTAGATACTATCACTAAGATTATTAGGGATGCAGTAGATATCGAAAAGGAATTTGTAACGGAGTCCTTACCAGTTAACTTAATCGGTATGAATGCAGACCTGATGTGTCAATACATTGAATTTGTTGCAGACAGATTATTGGCAGCATTAAGATGTCCGAAGATATTTAATGTGGAGAATCCATTCCCGTGGATGGATATAATTTCACTCCAGGGTAAAACGAACTTCTTTGAGAAGCGAGTTGGAGATTACCAGAAGTCTGGTGTGATGGCTGAACGGGAAAAGCAGGTGTTCTCTTTGGATGAAGACTTCTAGAATCTACCTATTCCATTTTTTTTTGAACGAAACTAATTTTTTGAGATTAAACAAATCCCACTTAACCAAATGCTCCCGAGCATTTACAAATATATAACTCAAGTGCCATGAAAGTATTAAAAAGAAGCGGTAAATACGAAGACGTAAGTTTTGATAAGATCACAGCCCGCATCAGAAAGTTGTGTTACGGACTAAATCAAAACTACATCAATTATATAGAGATTTCCAAGAAAGTAATCCAAGGTCTATATGATGGTGTAACTACAACAGAATTGGATAATCTGACCGCAGAAACTGCTGCTACAATGGCTGCTACGCACCCAGATTATGCCATCTTAGCAGCTAGAATCGCCGTATCGAACCTACATAAGAACACCGAAAAGTCTTTTTCAACGACAATGGAGATGTTGTACGATTACATTGATCCTAAAACAGGTGAAAAAGCAGGACTTATTAGTGATGAAACTATCGCAATTGTTAGGGAAAATGCTGATAGACTAGACTCATCAATCATTTTCGATAGAGATTATGAGTATGATTATTTTGGATTTAAAACGCTTGAAAGATCGTACTTACTTCGTATGAATGGTAAAATTGTTGAGCGTCCTCAACATATGATTATGCGTGCGGCTGTAGGTATTCATGGTACAGATATTGAGTCAGCTATTCAGACCTACACCCTAATGTCTGAAAAGTGGTTCACCCACGCTACTCCAACATTATTTAATGCAGGTACACCGAAGCCTCAGCTATCTTCTTGTTTCTTGTTGTCCATGACAGATGATAGTATCAGCGGAATTTTTGAAACGCTTTCAAGATGTGCAAAGATTTCTCAATCAGCTGGAGGTATTGGACTTTCTATTCATAATGTTCGTGCAAAAGGAGCATACATCAAAGGGACAGGTGGCACTTCCAATGGTGTAGTTCCAATGCTTAAGGTTTACAACGATACTGCGCGTTACGTTGACCAAGGAGGAGGTAAAAGGAAGGGTGCTTTCGCCATCTATTTAGAGCCTTGGCATGCTGATATCCACGACTTCCTAGAGTTGAAAAAGAATCATGGTAAGGAGGAAATGCGTGCAAGAGACTTATTCTACGCTATGTGGATATCCGACCTATTCATGGAACGTGTTAAGAATAACGCAGATTGGTCTTTGTTCTGCCCGAATGAAGCTCCAGGTCTACATGAAGTTTATGGTGGTGAGTTCGAAGCATTGTATCACCAATATGAGCAAGAAGGGAGAGCACGCGAAACGGTTAAAGCACAAGACTTGTGGTTCCAGATATTGGAATCTCAGATTGAGACAGGTACACCTTATATTTTGTATAAAGATGCATGTAATAAGAAGTCTAATCAAAAGAATTTGGGTACTATCAAATCCTCAAATCTATGTACGGAGATCGTAGAATATACAGCTCCAGATGAGGTTGCTGTATGTAACTTAGCTTCTATCTCCTTATCTAAGTTTGTTGGTGAGGACAGGGCTTTTGATTTTGATAAACTATATGAAATCACAAGAGTAGTTACACGTAACTTGAACAAAATCATTGATATCAATTATTATCCAATTCCGGAGGCTCGTAACTCTAATATGAGGCACAGACCAATTGGAATAGGTGTTCAAGGATTAGCAGATGCCTTTATCAAAATGAGAT
>CAXQNQ010000063.1:0-8713 GCA_964225135.1 Mesoflavibacter profundi | reverse complement strand
TTCGTTACCTTTTTAACTTCAAATCAAGAAAAGTAGAACACGTGATCATAAACAATCAAGAGATCAAAGATTTTGGCAGCTTAGAATTGTTGGCTAGGCAAGTGGTAGAAGGATTCTTAATTGGACTGCATAAAAGTCCATTTCATGGTTTTTCAGTCGAATTTGCAGAGCATAGAATCTATAACCCTGGAGAATCCACCCGAAACATTGACTGGAAAGTTTACGCTAGAACAGATCGCTTGTTTACCAAGAAATTTGAAGAAGAAACCAACCTGAGATGTCGAATCGTGTTAGATACCTCTTCATCGATGTACTTTCCAAAAGGTGCGGAGATGAACAAGCTGCGTTTTTCCGCCCTTGCTGCTGCGTCTTTAATGAATCTAATGAGTAAACAAAGAGATGCTTTCGGCTTAACTGCTTTCGATTCAGCTATCAGGTATCATGGGCCCTCCAAATCAAAAACCTCTCATTTCCATTTGTTGCTGAACAAGTTGGAAGAGTATTTGAAGCAAGATGAACTAAACAAAGAAACTTCAACCGTCCAAGTGTTGCACGAAATTGCAGAGTCTATTCCTAGAAGATCACTTGTTATTATCTTTTCTGATATGCTAGAAAACCCAGAGCAGTTGGGTCCTATGCTATCTGCTTTGCAACATCTAAAGCACAATAAACATGAGGTTATACTCTTTCACGTGGTAGATGCAGCCAAAGAATTTGATTTTGATTTTGAAAATCGACCATACCAATTTGTAGATATGGAAACCGGTGAACAAATCAAACTAAGATCCAATCAAGTCAAGTCATTCTATCAAGACAAGATGAAGGCTTTTCAAGAAGAGGTGTATCTGAAATGTTTGCAATATAAGATAGACTATGTCAAAGCAGATATCAACGCTGGATATAAAAACATTTTACAGTCTTATCTAGTTAAGCGTTCCAAAATGCGTGTTTAAGTATGAAAAAGGTCAGAATTGATAAATGGTTGTGGAGTGTTCGCATTTTTAAATCGAGAACGCTAGCTACCAATGCCTGTAAGTCTGGACGCGTAAAAGTAGAGCAGGCCCCTATAAAAGCCTCTGGCAGTGTGGAGGTCGGGCAAACCGTTCAGGTTCGAAAAAATGGTTTTGACTTAGAGTTTAGAGTAGTCAAACTAATTGAAAAAAGAGTTGGTGCCACTTTAGCTGTAGAATGTTATGAAGATTTGACACCTTCAGAAGAATTGAACAAGTTCAGAAATTGGTTTGTGGGTAAAAGTCAATCTGAAGTCAGAGCGAAAGGTACTGGCCGTCCGACCAAAAAAGATCGCCGAGAGTTATCGGACTACAAGGACTTCTTATACGAGGATATGGAGGAAGAGGACTAATTACCTACCTACATAAAATAAAGAAGCCCTTTCGGGAAAATTCCCGAAGGGCTACCAATTCACCTTAAAGCTATCTACAAACCTATTGATCATTAAAGGTGATGTAATCGGATTTTGAAATCTAATTTCTCATAGTAGTTATGTGTAGGGTCTGGGTTAGAAACCCTAGTGTGTTTACATTTAAACACGCTTCATTTGGTTTATTGGTGGCGCAAGGCCGAGGTTATTTTCATTATCAACGTCATGCGATGTGAAACATACGCAGAGGGTTGATTATGAAAACAAGTTCCAGATAATGATTGTAGATAATAAAGGAGAAACAGAATAATTCCTGTGGGGAGGATAATGAATTTGGTGACTTAACGATAGTAAATCGTTGTCTTGTAATTCAAATGTGCATCTTTTCTATATTAAATGCCACATTTAGGGTATTTATTATAAGATATTTTTTGAATTTGTTTGCTCAATGACACTCTTTTAGACCCCATTTAGAGAGAAAAAACGGGGCAAAAGCCCCGTAAACACTAGTTATTTCTTAAAGTTGTCTGCAACGACTAATTCTTTAGATCCTGGTACATATTTATAAAAACCTTCACCTGTTTTTACTCCTTTTTTTCCTGCAGTGACCATATTGACAAGCAACGGACAAGGTGCATACTTAGGATTTCCGAAGCCTTCATACAAAACATTAAGTATTGACAAACATACATCTAGACCTATAAAATCTGCCAACTGAAGTGGACCCATGGGGTGTGCCATACCTAATTTCATCACTGTATCGATCTCTTCCACTCCAGCAACACCTTCGAATAAAGTGATAATAGCCTCATTGATCATAGGCATTAATATTCTATTAGCAACAAAGCCTGGATAATCATTCACCTCTACTGGTACTTTGGATAACTTACGGGAAATATCCATTACCGTATTACAAACCTCATCTGAAGTCGCATATCCTCGAATAACCTCTACCAATTTCATAACTGGTACCGGATTCATAAAGTGCATACCGATAACCTGCCCAGGTCTATTAGTTACTGCAGCAATTTGCGTTATGGAAATAGATGAGGTGTTGGTAGCTAAAATAGCATTGGCATCAGCAAGCTCATCCATTTGTTTAAAGATCTTTAGCTTCAATTCAGTCTGCTCAGTAGCTGCTTCTACTACTAGGAACGACCCACTTACACCTTTATCCATAGCCGTGTAAGTAGTGATATTATTCAAAGTAGCACTTTTTTGTTCTGCTGTGATACGCTCCTTTTTGACCATTCGGTCTAAGTTCTTCTCGATAGTAGCCTTTGCCTTTGCTAAAGCCTCCTCTGAAATATCTACTAAGGAAACCTTATAATCATTCATGGCAAATACATGGGCAATACCATTCCCCATTGTTCCTGCTCCTATAACAGTGACTTGTTGCATCATTTAATTTGATTTATATTGATGATTCGCTTCTAATCCGCCCAAAGATGCGAAAAATTATCCCAAATTTGATCCTCCGGTGTATCTGCAAAGATTTCTACGCGCTCCTTTTTAACTGGGTGAATAAAAGCCATAGACCTACAATGTAAATAAATACCTTCTCTTCTATTTCGTTTAGGATATCCGTATTTAACATCGTCTTTAATAGGCATACCCACTTTGGATAATTGCACCCGTATTTGATGTGGCCTTCCAGTTTTTGGATGTACTTTAAGCACGGTGTGATTCCCCAAATTACTCAACACTTCGTAGGTCAACTCCGAGCGCTTAGCATTTTTTGCCCGATTGCTTTTGAAGTCGTAAGCTTTGGAGACATTTCGGGATTTATCTTTATCGATATAATGCACTAAAGTATCTGTCCATTCTATGGGCAATTCCTCTACTACCGCAAAGTAAGTCTTCTCCACTTCTTGATCTCTGAACATCTTATTCAAACGCTCTAAAGCTTTACTGGTCCTGGCATAGATCACCAATCCACTTACTACCCGATCAATTCGATGTGGAATACCTAAATAAACAGCACCAGGCTTTTTATATCTATCCTTGATATACTGCTTCACATAATCGGCCATAGTTACATCACCCGTCTGATCTCCTTGAACAAGCATACCCCATGGCTTGTTTACCGCTATAAGATGGTTATCTTCGTACAATACTTTGATCATTCTACTTGTTTTATTTTTCAACTGCAAAGATATGAAATTGAGCTTAGGGTTTTCCCCTTGTCCGAATGACACCTTTATTTTTGATGCATTAGTGCACCAAAAAATTGATACAGAAGGGTTGACATTTGATGTTCAACTAGCAGATGTCAAGGAATTAAATACTTGGGCGCAAGCTGGTAAGTTAGATATCAGCAAACTCTCTTTTCATGCTTATGCACATGTTTTTGATCAATATATATTGCTAGATGCAGGATCAGCCTTAGGTTTTGGCTGTGGTCCATTATTAATTGCACAATCGCCTTTAGATGAATCCGCTATCAATGAAGGACCTGTAGCCATTCCAGGTGAACTTACCACAGCACATTTCTTACTCAACTTAGCATACCCCAAAATAAAAAATAAACAGGTTCACATTTTTTCTAATATCGAAGAAAAAGTCTTAGACGGAAGTGTTCGAGCGGGTTTGATTATTCATGAGAATAGATTCACTTATGCGGCTAAAGGCTTGGTTAAGCTGATTGATTTAGGTCAGTTCTGGGAAGATAAGTTCAACTTACCCATACCGCTTGGTGGTATTTTTTGTAAACGATCTTTTTCTCCAGAATTAGCACTTAAAATCAATCGTGTAATTCGACGTTCAGTAGAATACGCCTTTCGCAACCCAGAATCCCCCAGAGCGTATATTCAAGCACATGCACAAGAAATGGATCCAGAAGTCCAACAAAAGCATATTGACCTGTATGTAAATGACTTTTCAGTAGACCTAGGCAAACAAGGTAGAAAGGCTATTCAGCATTTATTTGACTTTGGCCGTAATCAAGGGATAATACCGCAAAGTGAAAAACCAATATTTCTTAAATATTCCGAATGATTTATTAATTTTGGTTGATTTTTGAAACGCTTTATCCCCGACGGGTATTTTTTAATCACAATTCAATTTCGGAAACATGGTAATTGGTGTTCCAAAGGAAATAAAAAATAACGAGAATAGAGTTGCATTAACTCCTGCAGGAGCTTTTGAACTAACTAAAAGAAACCACACTGTTTATGTACAATCAACTGCTGGAGAAGGTAGTGGATTTGCGGATTCAGAATATGTAGAGGCTGGTGCTAAAATCCTCCCAACTATTGAGGATGTTTATGGTATTGCTGAAATGATCATCAAGGTTAAAGAGCCGATTGCTTCAGAATACAACTTAATCAAAGAGGATCAATTGGTATTCACCTATTTCCACTTTGCTTCTTATGAGCCTCTAACAGAGGCAATGATCAAAAGTAAAGCCATCTGTTTAGCATACGAAACAGTAGAAAATCCAGATAGAAGTCTTCCCCTATTAGTGCCTATGTCTGAGGTTGCTGGTCGTATGGCTGTTCAACAAGGTGCGAAATACTTAGAGAAACCGGTTAAAGGTCGTGGTGTCCTATTAGGTGGGGTTCCTGGAGTAGCTCCTGGTCGAGTTTTAATATTAGGAGGAGGTATCGTTGGTACACAGTCTGCTAAAATGGCAGCTGGTCTTGGTGCTGAAGTGACTATTATGGATATCAGCTTAAATAGACTACGTCAATTAGCAGATATCATGCCAGCGAACGTAAAAACTATTTATTCTAACGAATATAATATCCGCAAAGCGATCAAAGACCATGATCTAATCGTTGGGGCGGTATTGATTCCAGGTGCAAAAGCACCTAACCTGATTACCAAGGAAATGTTGAAGGAAATGCGTCCGGGTACTGTGGTTGTAGATGTAGCTGTAGATCAAGGTGGATGTATTGAAACATGTAAACCTACAACACACGAAGATCCTACGTATATTATAGATGATGTAGTACATTATTGTGTAGCTAATATGCCTGGAGCTGTACCTTACACGTCTACTATTGCCTTGACTAATGCTACCTTACCTTATGCTATTAAACTAGCAGAACAAGGTTGGAAAAAAGCATGTTCAGCTGATGAAACTCTTAAAAAGGGACTAAATGTTATTAAAGGTGATGTAGTTTACAAAGGTGTTGCTGATGCCTTTGGATTAGAACTTAAAGACGTAGAGGATTACCTAAACTAAATAAAACCTAAGCCATGAATAAGGAGACAACATCTCTAAGCTCCAAGGATCTAATTGCCTTGGAGGACAAATACGGAGCCCATAACTATCACCCACTACCTGTGGTGCTTTCTAGAGGAGAAGGTGTTTATGTTTGGGATGCAGAAGGAAAAAAGTATTACGATTTCCTGTCCGCTTACTCCGCTATCAATCAGGGACATTGTCATCCGCGCATTGTAAACACAATGAAAGAACAAGCAGAAACCTTGTGCTTGACTTCAAGAGCCTTTTACAATGATAAATTAGGTGTATACGAAAAGTATGTAACAGAATATTTTGGCTTCGACAAAGTATTGCCTATGAATTCTGGTGCAGAAGGTGTAGAGACAGCCATCAAAATCTGTCGTAAATGGGGATATGAGAAAAAAGGAATTCCACACAATGAGGCTATTGTAGTAGTTTGTGGGCAAAACTTTCACGGACGTACCGTAAGTATCATTTCTTTCTCTTCAGATCCAGATGCAAAAGGAAACTTTGGTCCGTACACCCCTGGATTCGAATCTATTCCATACAATGATATTGCCAGTTTAAGAACGCTAATTGAGGAAAAAGCAGATCGAATTGCTGGGTTCATGGTGGAACCTATCCAAGGAGAAGCTGGGGTTTTTGTTCCAGATGACAACTTTATCCCTGAAGCAGCAGCACTTTGTAAGGCTAATAATATCCTATTCATAGCTGATGAAATTCAAACTGGTATAGCGCGTACAGGTAGCCTACTAGCCATTTGTGGTAATTGCACCTGTTCTGGCCATTGTGAGCAGCAGGAAAGCTACACCCGCCCAGATATATTGATATTAGGTAAAGCCCTTTCTGGAGGAGCTTATCCAGTATCTGCGGTGTTAGCGAATGATGATGTAATGGAGGTGATCAAGCCAGGACAACACGGATCCACCTATGGTGGGAATCCAATTGCCTGTGCTGTAGCCATGACTGCGCTGGAAGTTGTCAAGGATGAAAATCTTGCCCAAAATGCCAGAGCATTGGGTGAACTTTTCCGTTCTTCCATGCAAAACTTAGTGGACAAGTTTGATATCCTAAGCTTAGTAAGAGGTAAAGGATTATTGAATGCAGTAGTGATAAATGATAATCCAGAAAGCTCCACAGCTTGGGATATCTGTGTAATGCTTGCCGAAAACGGATTATTAGCTAAACCAACACACGGTAACATTATTCGATTTGCACCACCATTGGTCATGACTCGAGAAGAATTACTGGATTGTGTCTCTATTATTGAGCGCACCATCGAAGCTTACATACAAGCATAAAAAATTAAATACCTCGTGAAATTCACGGGGTATTTTTTTCTTTATATATATTTATGTTTTAATAATAAGACTATGTAAATAGTAACTAATACCAGAACTATATAATAAATATAGACGTTCATCGGTTTTACTAATGTTATTTTTATTATTTTCAAAGGCAAACAATCGAACGCAATAACGTACCAAATTTGAATACAATCTGTATGAGTAAAACGCCAAATCCAGAAATTCAATCATTAAATCAGCCATTCATCATGTTTAGATTTAAATGCTTACTTGCTACAGGCCTCTTTGGACTGTTGTGGGCTACTACTGCTTTTGCTCAACCATCAGCAGTACATACGGACCCTTATGAATCCCTCAAGTATGCCGACCAACTTTTCAATAACGGAATTTATGCCGCTGCCCAAAGCCAATATGAAAAGACTATAAACCTCAGCATACCTGCAAATTCAACTCAATTTTTAACCTATAAGAAAAAAGCGGAATTAGGCTATGCCAAATGTGCTGTTCGTCAAGAGTTGCCCAACGGTGAACGCTTAATTGAAGATTTTATCCGGACGTATTCACCTGATCCTATTGCCAAGGATGCCTTATTGGAGCTAGCAGACTTCTACTTCAATAAAAAAGAGTATGAAAAGGCATTGAAATACTTTAATTCAACCTCTTCCATCAATTTTGGTCGGGAAAAACAAGCTGAAATAGATTTCAAAATGGGTTATTCTTATTTAGTTAAGAAGAACTTAGAATTAGCAGCTCGCACGTTCTCTAGATCTATCGATGTAGAATCTGACTACCAATTTGATATCATTTATTACTATGGTATTTGTCAATTCAGGCTTGGTGATTACAAGAAAGCAAATGCCAATTTCAAAAAGGTTGAAAAATCAACGAAGTACAAATCACACGTTCCAATTAACATTGCTCAAATTTATTTTGCGGAAGGTGATTACAGAAAAGTAATTGAATACGGTGAGCCAAAGTTGAACGTAAAGAAAATACGTGATCGCAAGAAGATTTGTCAATTAGTGGGTTGCTCCTACTTTGAATTAGGCGATTATGAAAAAGCCCTTCCTCTATTAGAAGTATACGAAGAAGGTTCTGATAAACTTCCGCCAGAGGATTTTTATCGATTAGGCTACGTGTATTTCCAAACAGGGAACTACGAAAAGGCAGCCCAAAAGTTTGGGGAGTTAAATAATGAGCAATCTGAATTAGGTCAATATGCCCAATTCTATTCAGGTATTTCCTATCTCAAGCTTAATAACAAGCAAAAAGCTCGAATAGCCTTTGGAAAAGCTAAAGACTTGAACTTTGATGAAGAGATTGCTAGTGAATCTAATTTTAATTTCGCCAAACTCAGTTTTGAATTAGGCCGGAACAGAGAAGCACTAGCAGTGTTGATCACCATACCTAAAAGTTCTCCTTTTTACAATGAGTCTCAGAATATCATGAGTGAGATTTTCTTACGGGATAAAAATTATGGAAACTCCATTCAAACTATGGAACGAATCCGTCCATTATCCCCACAACTCAGAGAGACTTATCAAAAGATTAATTACCTATATGGCCTTCAATTATATAATGAAGGTAATTATGCTGAAGCAGAGAAACGATTAGTAAAAGCACAGTCTGATGCGGTTAGTCAAAAAACAAAAGCTGAGGCTTTATTCTGGTTAGCTCAACTATCCTACAAAGCGGATTCCCCTGCACAAGCTATTAAATACTTGAACAGTTACTTCGCTTTGGGTAATGTATTGAAACAATTGAATGAATCCGCTTCTGTATATGTAGCCAATTACTCTATGGGGTATAATTACCTTAAAACAGGCAATTATA